>JAYUYY010000539.1:0-5084 GCA_043752225.1 Sandaracinaceae bacterium
CAGTTCGAGCTGATGCCGCAGCCGCCCGATCATCGAACGTCGGACATGCCGTGGCCGTACTGGCCGATGATCTTGCGCACCTCGAGCTCGCATGAAGAAGGTGTCGCGCGCGACTGGGGCATCCAGACGGTGCGCTTCAGCGGCGACGCCGAGGGCAACGTGAAGAAGCTGCACGCGGCGCGCGTGGAGCTCGTGGCGGACGGCAAGGGCGGCAAGAAGCTCACGCCAGTGCTGGGCAGCGAGCACGAGGTCGATGCCGACCTGGTGCTGCTCGCGATGGGCTTCACCGGCCCCGAAAAGGGCCCGCTGCTCAAGGATCTCGGCGTGCAGCTCACCGATCGCGGCAACGTGCAGGTGAACGCCGACTACGCGACCAGCGTAAAGGGAGTGTTCGCATGCGGTGACATGCAGCGCGGCCAATCGCTGGTGGTTTGGGCGATCTGGGAAGGTCGCGAGTCCGCGCGCGGGGTCGATGCGTATTTGATGGGCCGCACCGATTTGGCGTCGGCGCCCCTCATCAACCCGCTCACGCTGCCGTAGTTCCCGCACAGAAACGTCCAGGAGCGGCTTACGTCCTCGAAAAAATCCTCGAAATGCAGGAGCGTTCCTCCGGTTTTTTCTCCGGGCGCGCTCGCTCCTGAACGGTTCTGAGCGGGAATCTGAGCGGGAACTGGTAGAGAGCGAACGTGGCGGACGAGACTCCCAAGGCGCTGACTGCGCTGCGCGATCAGATCGACGCGATCGACGGCAAGGTGCTCGAGCTGCTGGCCGAGCGCATGAAGGTCGTCGCGCAGATCGCGGGTGTGAAGCGCAAAGAGGGCGTTCAGATCCGCGACTTCGTGCGCGAGCGCAAGCTGCTCGACGATCGCAAAGCGCGCGCGCAGGCGCTCGGGATCTCGGTCGAGCCTGTCGAGTCGATCTACCGGCAGATCATGCTGTCTAGCCGCGACTATCAAGCCTCGCTCGGCGCGGGGGCGCCGTTCGAGGTCGAGCGCAAGAAGATCGCGATCATCGGCGGCATGGGCCAAATGGGTCAGATGCTCGGCCGCATGTTTCGCGACCTCGGGCATGACGTCGTGCTCGCCGATCTCGACACCTCGCCGAGCCCGGAAGAGGCCGCGGCGGTCGCAGACGTGGTCGTGATCTCGGTGCCGATCGCGAGCACGATCGCGGTGATCGAGCAGATCGGACCGCGCGTGCGCCCTGACGCGCTCTTGATCGACGTGACCTCGCTCAAGCAAGCGCCGCTGCAGGCGATGCTGCAAGCATCGAGCGCGAACGTGATCGGGACGCATCCGATGTTCGGCCCTGGCGTGCACACGCTGCAGGGCCAGCGCGTGGTGATGTGCAAAGGCCGCGGCGATGCTTGGTACGCGTGGCTGGCTCGCAACTTCGAAGCGCGCGGCCTGGTGATCACCGAAGCGTCTGCCGAGGAGCACGATCGCGGTATGGCGCTGGTCCAGGTGCTTACGCACTTTCAGACCCAAGTGTTGGGTTGGGCGCTCGCGCGGATCGGCGTGCCGCTCGAGCAGTCGCTGCGCTTCACCTCGCCGGCGTACTTGATGGAGCTGTACGTAGCCGCGCGGCACTTCGGGCAGGACCCGCTCTTGTACGGCGCGATCGAGATGCAAAACCCAGAGACCGTGCGCGTGACGGCGGCTTTTCGGCGCGCGGCCGACGAGCTGAGCGACGTGCTCGCGCAGCGCGATCAGGTGCGCTTCAACCGCATGTTCGAAGAGGTCCGGGCGTTCTTCGGACCGTTCACGGCCGAGGCCACGGAGCAATCCAGCTTCCTGATCGATCGCCTCGTCGAGCGCACTCTGGGTTGAGGCGCCCTCTGACGGCAAGAGCCGGCGGTAAGAGCCGGCGGTAAGAGTTGTGGTTTTCAGGTGGGCGGCGGCGTGCCAATCTCTGCCCCGCTGGAGCTATAAGAGTCATGGGTATGTTTGAAGGTGCATCGACTGCTCTCGTCACGCCGTTTCGCGGAGATGCCGTCGATGAAAAAGCGCTGCGCGACATCGTCGAGCAGCAGATCGCGGAAGGGATCGACGGACTCGTGCCCGCCGGCACGACCGGCGAGAGCGTGTGTCTGACCCACGCCGAGTACGCGCAGGTCGTGCGCGTCACCGTCGAGCAGACGCGCGGTCGCGTCCCGGTGATCGCCGGCGCGGGCACGGCCAGCACCAGGCACACGCTCGAGCTGGTCGCGGCGGCGCGCGAGGCCAAGGTCGACGGCGTGCTGATCGTCTCGCCCTATTACAACCGGCCGTCCCAAGATGGCTTGTTCCAGCACTTCAAGGCGGTCGCGCAGGTCGGCTTGCCGGTGATGCTCTACAACATCCCCGGACGCTGCGGCGTCGATATCGCGCTCTCGACCTTCGATCGCTTGGCCGAGCTGCCGGCGATCGTCGCGATCAAAGAAGCCACCGGCAACGTCATCCGCAGCGCCGACATGGTCGCGCGCTACGGAGCGCGCTTCACGATTCTCTCCGGCGATGACGGCATCACGCTGCCGATCCTCTCGGTCGGCGGACAGGGCGTGGTGAGCGTCGCGTCGAACCTCGTTCCAGGCGAGGTCGCCCGGCTCGTGCGTACGTTTCGCGGCGGCGATTCAATCGGCGCGCGCGCGATCGCAGAGCGCCTGCGCCCGCTGTTCGAAGCGATCTTCCTCGAGTCGAGCCCCGGACCGGTGAAGTCGGCGATGGCGATCCTCGGCAAGCTCGCGCCGGAGATTCGCTTGCCGCTCGTGTTGCCGACCGAGCCCACGCAAGCGCGCTTGCGCGCGGTGCTCGGAGAGCTGGGATTGCTATGACCACCCTCTTTGCAGTGCACGGCGCTTTCGGTCGAATGGGCCGGAGCTTGATCGAGATCATCGCCGACGATCCGGACGCTTCACTCGTCGCCGCAGTCGATCGCGCCGGGCAAGCAGGCCTTGGTCAAGACGTCGGCACGTTGGTCGGTCGAGCCAAGCCGATGGGCGTGATGCTCAGCGAGGACCTGCGCGATGCGATCGAGCGCGCGCAGGTCGTGATCGACTTCAGCACGCCGGAAGCCACGATCGGTTTGCTCGCGCGCTGCGTCGCCGCCAAGCGCGCGGCGGTCGTCGGCACGACCGGTATGGACACCGCGTGCTTCGAAGCGATCGACGTGCTCGCGCGCGTCGCACCGGTGGTCGTGTCGCCGAACTTCAGCATCGGCGTGAACGTATTGCTCGGGCTCGCGAGCAAGGCCGTGCAGATGCTCGGCGAGACCTTCGACATCGAAATCATCGAGATGCACCACCGGCACAAGGTGGATGCGCCGAGCGGCACCGCCGTGCGGTTGACCGAGGTCGTGGCGCGCGCGCGCGGGCTCGACCCCGAGTGGGCGACGGTGATGGGGCGCAGCGGAGCGCCCGGACCGCGACCGCCCTCCGAGATCGGCGTGCACGCGCTACGCGGCGGCGACGTCATCGGCGATCACACGCTGGTGCTCGCAGGGCCCGGCGAGCGCCTCGAGCTCACGCACCGTGCCCACGAGCGAAAGATCTTCGCGCGCGGTGCGGTGCGCGCGGCCCACTGGGTCGCGAGCCAGCCGCCCGGCCGCTACGAGATGAGCGACGTACTGGGAATCCGTTGAGGGAGGCGCGATGACGCAAGACTCCGATCAACCCCCGTCGAGAGACTCCGTAGAACGAGCCGAGAAGACCTGCGGCGAGTGCGGCGCCGAGCTCTTGCCCAACGCGCAGTTCTGCGGCGACTGCGGCGCGACGACGCCCGTCGTCTCGTCGCGCATCCCAGGTCAGATCAAGCCGGCCGGCATCCCGAAGGGCACGATCATGGGGCTCAGCGGTGAGATGCCGCCGGTGGTCCCGCCGGAGAGCCCGCTGCCGCCGCGCCCGATCGATGCCGCCGCGCGCTCGACCTCGGCCGGCCTCTCCAATCCTGCGAAGGGCAAGATGGGTCGCACGATGATGGGCATTCCGCTCGCGGGCGCACAGACCGGCCCGCAGCGCGGCACGCTGTCGCCGACCGGCAAGCTGCAGGCGAAGCAGCCCGCGCGCACGATGTTCGGGATGGGCTTGGGCGATGCACCGTTGAGCCCGCCGCCCGATTCGCAAGGGCATGCAAAGGATGCGGACGAGCAACCGGAGCGCGAGCTGCCCAGCGTCAAAGCGACGATGATCGCCGGTGGCGCGGTGCCGATCGTTCGCGCGGATGAGCATGAGAGTGAACTGGTGAGCAAGCCCAGCTCATCGAAGGCCGCGACCGCGTTCGGCTTGCCCAATGTGGCCGACGAGTCGGACGCGACTCGGCATCCGACCGAGCGCCTGCGCCGTGAAGACATGGTCACCGGTGCCTTGCCTCAGTTTCGCGACGCGTCGGTCACGCCGCTGCCCCCGCGCTTCGAGGACGAGACCAGCCGGATCGAGTCGCATCGACCCGGCTTAGGCAAGATCGCCGGCGTCATGAGCCCGGCTGGGGCCTCGACCTCGCGACCGCCACCGCCGCGCTCGCTCGCGCCGATCGTGTTGTCGATCCTCGGCGTGCTCGGCGTCGGCGTGCTCGGCGGGTACATGTGGCTCGGCAAGCCGAGCGGCCCCGCGGTCGAGGTGCGGATCGACAGCGCGTCCGGCAGCGAGCGCATGGTGTTCGAGGTCGCCGGTGCGAAGCCGGGTGCGAAGCTGCGCTTCGGCGGGATCGAGCAGCCGATCGAGGGCGGGCTCGCGACATTTCCGCTCGGCGCCGGCTCGCTGCAAGTCGGACAGAACGCCGTGCTCTTCGATGTGCTCGAGCCCGGAGGCGAGACCCATCCCGGACGCGTCGTGCTCTCGCTCGACTACCGCGTGACCGTCGACACCGCACCGCTGCACATGGGCAAGGGCGCGGTCGACGTGGTCGTGTCTGCGCTGCCGGGCAGCCGCGCGTGGGTCGGAGGCGAAGAGCTCAAGCTCGACGCGCAAGGTCACGGCCAGCGCCGCGACGAGCTGCAAGCCAACGCGCTCGCCGACGGCAAAGGGGTCGAGCACGTCGCGAGCTACCGCGTGCAGCCCCCGTCGCAGGAGCCGCAGGTCGGGCAGATTAAGACCACGATCCCGATCGCGA
>JAYUYY010000540.1:0-5080 GCA_043752225.1 Sandaracinaceae bacterium
CCGGGCATCTACGGCATCCCCGGCTGCGATGGCGTTGGTGACAATGGCGCGCTGAACAACGTCGCGGCTGACGGCCTGATCGGCTGCAGCGCTGCGGTCTACGCGCCGCGCTTCTTGTCCTATGTGGCGGGCACCGATGACGTTGCGCAACTCGCGACTGACCTCGGTTGCATCTCGACGCTCGGCACCGACGGCTGTGGCTTCGAGCAACAGCTGGAGAGCGCGCTGAAGTCTGTGTGGCCCGGCGACGACGCGCGCATCACGTTCTTGGCCGATCCGAGCGGCTTCGGCGCGACTGGACAATCGGGCGCGGCGTTTCCGAATACGACCTTCGTGCGTCATGACGCGGCCGATCCCTCGGTCGTGGCCGTGGTGTTGGTCACGGATGAAGAGGATTGCTCGAGCGGCAACTCGGCGCACTTCCGTCCGGTCGACGCGACCGTTCCAGTCGACAGCCCACTGCGCCAACAAGGCCTCAACACGCGCTGCTATTACGAAGGGCAACGCGCGGAGCCGAACAACCTCTACGACGTGTCGCGCTACGTGAATGGCCTGCGCGCGCTGCGAGGAGGCGCCGAGCATCTCGTCGTGTTTGGCGCGATCGTGGGCGTGCCTCCGGAGCTCGTCTCGCAAGATCAGCTCGCTTCGGTGGACTTTACCGATGCCAGCGACCGCGCCGGTTTTTACGACAGGTTGCTGAGCGATTCGGCCATGCAGGCGACCGTCGATCCGCGCGGTACGCCCGAGGCCGACGACGACACCATGCTGCCGTCGTGCCGGACCGATTCCGGCAGCGCGCTCGCGTACCCGCCGCGCCGCATCGTCGAGGTCGCGCGCGGCTTCGGCGAGAACGGCTTCGTGCAATCGATCTGCGCCGATGACTGGTCGCCAGCGATGGAATTGCTCGCGACCCGTATCGCGGAAGCACGCAGGCAGCGCTGAAAAGCTTTCCGGTTGGGCGCGCAGCGGGGCAGACTGATCGCGTGAGCGATGCGGTTCGGCTCGTGGACGTGCGGCGGCGCTTCGGTGGCGTGCAAGCGCTCGATGGGCTCAGCCTGTGCGCGCGCCAAGGCGAGATCTACGGCTTCCTCGGACGCAACGGCGCGGGCAAGACCACGACGCTGCGCATCTTGATGGGCATCGTGCGCGCCGACGAAGGCGAGATCAGCATCCTGGGCGAGCGCGTGAAGCACGTGCCGATCGCGCTCAAGCGGCGCATCGGCTACGTGTCGCAAGAGCAAAATTTCTATCCATGGATGACGGCCAAGCAGCTGGGGCGCTTCGTGTCGGCGTTCTACGAGACGTGGGATGCGCAGGAGTACGCGCGCTTGCTCACGGTGCTCGATGTGCCGAGCGATCGGCGCGCGGCCGAGCTGAGCGGTGGCACGCGCACCAAGCTCGGCTTGGCGCTGGCGCTCGCGCCGCGGCCGCCATTGTTGCTTTTGGATGAGCCGACGACCGGGCTCGATCCGGTGGCGCGGCGCGAGTTCAATGACTTGGTCGAGGCGATGGTGCGCGAGCGCGGGATCACGGCGTTCTTGTCCTCCCACTTGGTGGATGAAGTGCAGGACATCGCGACGCGCGTCGCGATCATCCAGGCCGGGCGCATGAGCATCGAAGGCGAGGTGCCGACGCTGCGCTCGCGCGTGCGGCGCGTGCGTGCGTGCGAGCCTTTCGATCTACCGTCCGGCTTTACGCGCGTGCGCGAGGACGTTTGGCACGCTGATTCCGAGCGCTGGCTGAGCGCGCAGTGGCCCGAAGGCACTGCGATCGAAACGCTCTCGCTCGAGGAGATCTTCCTCGCGTTCGCGCGCAGCAGCGTGCACGTGGCGCGCTCTGACGTACCACCACCGATGCCACCAGCGATGCCACCAGCGATGCCACCAGCGACCCAGCCACCGCTTCAGACGGACGAGCCGCCGGTCGATCCGGTATGAGCTTGGGCGTGGTCGGTGCGCTGGTACGCAAGGAGCTGCGCGAGCACGCGTTGATCATGCTCGCCGCGCTCACGCTCAGCGTGATCGCGCTGCTCGGCTACTCGGCGATGAGCGACGAGCAAGGCGGGCGCTTCGTCGCGTTCGTGCGCTTCTCCGCGGCGGCCGGCGTGATGAACGCGGTGATCGCTGCGAACCGCTTGTTCGTGCGCGAGTACGCGGGGCGCACGCAGCTGTTCTTGGAGGTGCTGCCGATCGGGCGCACGCGCGTGTTCGCGACCAAGTGGTTGCTCGGCGCGCTGTGGACCGGGCTGCTCACGGCGGGCGCGTGGGCGTACACGCTCGTGCAGCAGCGCAAGGTCGAGGTGATCGCGCTGCCCGATGCGCTGCACGTGTTGCACGCGACCGCGACGTTCGTGCTGACTGTGTGGTCGTTCGCGGCGATGGCCGGGATGCTGGGTCGCCACCGCTACACGGCGTGGATCGCAGCGATCGTGCTGCTCGCGGTCGCGGTCGATTCCGGCGGGCTCGCGACCGACGAGATCCCGGTCGCGCGCTTGCTCGGCGAGCCGGTGCGGATGGCGCGCGCCGCGGTGCCGTGGTCGGCGTTGCTTGAAGCGTGGGCGATCGCAGCGCTGTGCACGGCTGCGGCGGCGGCGCTGGCGCTGGTCGGCTCGGGCGCGATGGCGAGCGTGCTCGCCAAGCGCATGACCGTGCGCGAGCGCGTGTTCATGCTGGCCGCGGGAATCACCGCGATCTTTCTCTATCAAACGCTGCGCGACGAGCGCGAGAAGCCGCCATTCGCGCTCGCGGCCGCGGAGTACGCGCCGAGCAAGCACGCGCACGTCGGCGTGATGCCCACGCAGGACTTCGACGTGCAGAGCGCGGCGGAGCTCGCGGGCCTGATCGGCGCGGATGTCGATTCGTTGATCGAAGCGCTCGAGCTCGACGTGAGGCCCACGATCTTCGTGTTGCCGCAGCAAGGCCTCGACCGCTGGGTGATCGAGCGCGCGGCGCTCAGCGGCAATAGCGGCATCGTGCTGCGGGTCGCGCCGAACGTACCGCGCGACACGCTGCGCGCGGAGGTGCTGCACTCGGTGCTGGTCGACTTCACGCTGCGGCGCGCGCTCAAAGAAGATCGGCACGTGCTGCTCGATGGCTTCGTAGCGTGGTGGGCGCTGCGCGACGATCCGGTGGCGCGCGAGCGCTGGTGGTTGCGCGCGGCGGCGGCGCCGCTGCCGGTGACGGGCGATCGGCTGACGCGCTGGCTCGAGACCAGCGAGCAGCTCGGCGAATGTCTAGCGCTGAGCTACGCGTTCGCGAGCGTCGATACGCTCGCGCAGCGCATCGGGCCCGCCAAGCTGCTGGAGCTGATGCGCGCGCTGTGGCGAGAGCCGCGCGATGACGTGCGCGTGTTGTTCGAGACGTCGCCGCGCGAGCAGCTCGAGCGCGTCGGCATGTCGTGGAGCTCGCTCGCCCAGCATACGGAGCGCGCGCGGCAGGCTGCGCAGGTCCGCAACGCGCAGCTCTTGGCGCGTCGGCCGCGCCTGCGCGGCGAGCTCGAGGTCGCGACCAGCGAAAAGCGCGGCGTGACGATCGAGAGCGGCTTGCAGGGCGCGCCCGCGTATTGGGTGCGCTACGCGTACCTAGAGCCCTGGGCGCAGTACGGCCAAGACATGTCGCGCTTTGATGTGCGCGGCACTGACGAGAGCGCGCGCGGCACGCTGCCGATGTCGCCGCGCAGCGGCTCGCGCTTGTTCGCGCGGATCGAGGTCGAGGACCCGGTGCTCGACTGCCCGATCGCCGTGCTCGCAAAACGGATCGAGCTGCCATGACGCTTGCGATCCGCATCAGCAAGACGCGCGCGCTGATCGAGAAAGATCTGCGCGAGCTGCTGCCGTGGGCGATCTTGTGCGCGTTCCTCGGGCTCTTCGACTTGCTCGAGCAGCTCTTCAAGCAGATCGACATGCAGCCGCTCAGCCAGACCATCGCCATGCTCGGCGATGACAGCGGACGCGCGCTCTGGATGATCGCGTTCGCGATCGGAACGGGCCTGGGTCCACGCGAGCAGGAGGAAGGCACGCTCGCTTTTCTGGACGGCATTCCGGTCTCGCGCACGCGTGTGCTCGCGGTGAAGCTCTCGGTCGCGATCGCGATGATCGTGCTCGCGCCGACGATGAGCTTGTTCACCGCTGCCGGGCTGCACGTGCTCTCGCACGGCTCGGTCGATGCAGCGCTGCGCATGAACGTCCTGCTCGCGTGTTACGCGTTGCAATGCGCGATGATCGCGCACGGCGTGATCCTAGGCGCTGCGGTCGGTTGGTTGCGCAGCCTGACTTGGCTGTTCACCGGCATGGTGACTTCGGTGCTGGCCGTCGCGATCGATCGCGTGCCGCGCGCGGCGCTGCTCAATCCGCTCTCGCTCGCGAACGCGGAGATTACGCATGTCGGCCTCTCGATGGATTGGGAGGTCGTGGCCGTGCAGCTCGGCATCGCCCTGGTCGCGCTGCTGCTCTGCTTTGTGGGCTTCGCGCGCGCTGGGTCCGTCAGCCAAACGCGCAGCTTCGATCTGAGCCGTCGCCCCGTGCTGCGAACGTTCGTGACCACCGCCACGGCGTTGACGCTACTCACCGCGGTCGTGTTGATGGGCCAGCACGCTGCGGAATCAGACGGAGATGAGGATGACGAGGAGGATGAAGGCCCGAGCGCGCCGCAGTTCGCGCCGAGCCCGCCCGCGCAGACCGCGACGGCGCACTACCGCATCTCGTATCCCGCGGTGAAGTCGGAGCAGGCGTTGGCGCTCGCGGCCCAGGCCGACTCGATCTTCGAGCGCACGCACGCGCTCTTGCACGTCGCGCCGGGTGCGAGCATCGACGTCGATGCGTCGGGCTCGACGCGCAACACGGAGGGCACCGCGTACTTCGGCCGGATTCGGCTGGCGCTCGGCGGTGACAGCGAAGCGGTGCTCGCGCACGAGACCTCGCACGTGATCTCGCAGCGCCTGGCCGGTGCCGAGCGCGATTGGCTGTGGCGCGAGGCGCACGTCTTGAACGAAGGGCTCGCGACCTGGGTCGAGCATCACTTCACGCGCGACCCGCGCTCGCGCGATTCAGCGCGGCTCGTGCTCGCGGCGCTGCACACGCGGC
>JAYUYY010000541.1:0-5077 GCA_043752225.1 Sandaracinaceae bacterium
TTCACCGAGCACTTGAAGCACGTCGAGACGCAGCTCACGCGGCTCGCCAACCCGGCGCTGATCGCGCGCTTCCAAGCGCTCACGGATCTGGCAGGCGAGGGCGGCGGCATCGTCACCAAGATCGCGGTCATGCGCGAGGTGCGCGCGTTCGAGGCCTCGCTCGAGCCGATCGCGGAGCGCGAGCTCGGCGCGCGCCACATCCTCGCCTGGCTGATGCGCAGCTGCGAAGGCTACGAGGGCTACTTGTTCACGCCCGCGAACGACCTCGCGGACGAGCCGGTGCTGCTCGCATCGACCAGCGACAAAGAGCCCGGGCCTGAGGTGTTCGAGACCGTCGCACAATCGCTCGCGGCGTTTGGCAGCGACGCGGACACCACGAACTTCGGCACGGCAGCCGCCAGCAACACGCGCCGCGACGGCAGCTCCGCGCACGTCTTCCTGCTCAGCTACCTCGAAGCCGACAACTTCCGCGCCGAGGGCGCGCTGATCTTGCTCGGCCGCGCGCCCACGGCACCGCCCGTTCGCTACGAGCTCTTGCAGGCCGCTGCGCAACAGCTGCGCCGGCTCACGTCCACCGTCGTCGGCTAACTCGAGCAGCTAGCTCGTGCGCACGGCGATCCAGATCGTGTGGAAGCCGCCTTTGCGGTTGTCGCGCGAGCGCAAGGTTTCCTCTTGCACGGCGAAGTGCTGGCGCTGCAAGCGATCGGTGAACACGTGCGAGGGCTTCGCCGACCACACGGTCAAGACACCCATCGGCTTGAGCGCCGCGTACGCGAGCGAGATGCCTTTGCGGCCGTAGAGCGTGTGGTTGCTCTCGCGGGTGAAGGCTTCGGGCCCGTTGTCGACGTCGAGCATGATCGCGTCGAAGCCGATGCGCTCGCTCTGCATCACGAAGCCGACGTCTTGCTCGAGCACGGTCACGCGCGGATCGCGCAGCGGATGACCGGCCAGCTCACCGAGCAGCTCACGGTTCCAGCGCACGACCTCGGGCACCAGCTCCGCGACCACGACCGACGCGTCGGGCTTGAGCTTCGGCAGCGCGGCGGCGAGCGTGAACCCCATGCCGAGGCCGCCGATCAAGACGCGCACGCCGCGCCGATTTTGGATCCGATCGCACGCTAGGGTCGCGAGCGCGTCTTCGCTGTGATGCACGCGGCTGTTCATCAGCTCGCGCAGCTCGACGCGCATCGAGTACTCGGTGCCGCGGCGGTAGAGCGCGAGCTCACCGTCTTCGTCGGGGATCGCGACGCTCTCGAGGTGCTCCCACGGAATCATCGAGCGGCGGTTTCCAGGACTGAGCTCATCACGAAGCTTTGCCGCCCTTGAGCATGGCTTCGATCTCGGCCCAGCGCGCGTACAAGCGCTCGATCTCACCGCGCGTCGCGGTCATGCGATCGTGCAGCTCGACCAAGCGCGAGCCGTTGCTGCGCACCGCCGGCGTGTTCGACTCGATCTCGAGCGCCTTGAGCTTTTCTTCGGCTTCGAGGATGCGTGCTTCGAGCGTGTCCCAGTCGCGCTGATCTTTGTACGTGAGCTTGACGGCCTTCGCGGGCTTGGCCGCTTGCGCCGGTGCGCTCACGCTCGCGCGCTTGGGCCGCGGGTCGAGCTGCGTCTCGTGCCAGGTCTGCCACTGATGCAGGTCGGCGAAGATCGTAGTCTGACCTTGCTCACCGGGCGCCGTGTGGAACGCGATGATCTGCGTTGCGACCTGATCGACGAAGTACCGATCGTGCGAAACCAAGAGCACCGCGCCTTCGAACTTCAGCAGCGCCTCTTGCAAGACGTTGAGCGTCTCGAAGTCGAGATCATTGGTCGGCTCGTCGAGCACCAGCACATCCGCGGGCTGCAACATCAGCTTCGCGATCAGCAAGCGCGCTTGCTCACCGCCCGAGAGGCTGCCGACCTTCATGCGCATCTGCTCGGAGCGAAACAAGAAGCGCTCCAAGTAGCCGTAGCGGTGGATGCGCGAGCCGCCGACATCGATGTGATCGCTGCCCGGCGAGACCGCGTCCGCGACCATCACGTTGGGATCGAGCGACTGACGGTTCTGCTCGAACATCGCGACGCGCAGCGCGGGCGCGCGCTCGACCCTGCCAGTCGTAGGCTTTTCGTCGCCAACGAGAATGCGCAAGAGCGTCGACTTGCCGCAACCGTTTGGCCCGAGCAGCGCTAAACGCGAAGCCGGCCCAAGCATCAGCGAGACGTCGTGGAAGACATCCTTGTCGCCGTAGACCTTGCCGATCTCCTTGGCCTCGACGAGCTTCTTGGTGCTGCGGCCTGAAGCCTCGAGCACGATGTCGGCCTTGCGCACCTGATTGCGCTGGCGCAGCTCGGCAACATCCTGCGCGAGCTCGCCCGCGCGCTCGATACGCGCTGTTTGCTTGGTCGCGCGCGCCTTCGGTCCGCGGCGCAGCCACTCGGTCTCACGCCGCAGCGTATTGGAGAGCGCTTGCTCGGCGCGCTCTTGCGCCGCCATCGCGTCGGCCTTGCGCTCCAAGTACGTCGCGTAGTCGCCCGCGACATCGAGCAAGCCGCCTTCATTGCGGCGATCGAGCTCGAGGATGCGGCGCGCGACGCGCTGCAAGAAGTACCGATCGTGCGTCACGGTCACGGTCGCAAAGCTCGAGCTGGCCAAGAACTTCTCGAGCCACACGATGCTCTCGACGTCCAAGTGGTTGGTCGGCTCGTCGAGCAGAAGCAAGTCAGGTTCGGCGACCAGCTCACGCGCGAGTGCGACGCGCTTCTGCCAGCCACCGGAGAGCGTGCTCACTGGCACGTCCGTGCCCGCGCTCGCGCTCGCGAGGTCGAGCTTCGCGATCAGCTCATCGACGATCGACTCGTCGTGATCGCCGTGCTTGGCCGCGAACGCGAGGCCGCTGCGGATCGCATCGCGCACGCTGATGCCAGCCTCGAAGCTCGGCACCTGCGCGAGGTAACCAATACGCGTCGCGCTGCGCACCGAGAGCTCGCCGTGATCGCATGTCAGCTGGCGCGCGAGGATCTTCAGTAGCGTGGATTTACCCGCGCCGTTCGGACCGATGAGGCCGATGCGATCGCCATCCGCGATCGTAAAGCTCACTCCATCGAAGAGCGGGCGGGCTGCAAAGGCGTGACCGAGATTGCGTGCTGTGAGAAGGACTGCCACTGAGACTCAGCGTTTCTTCAAGAGGTCGGCGAGCGTGCCGAACTTACTGCTTGCGGCCGTGCTCGCGCGGTACCCGTCGAAGTCGGCGCGCTCTTCGTCGTCTTTGACCGCGCGCAGCGACAGCCGGATCTTGTTGTCGCCGGTCTCGAGCACTTTCGCAGTGAGCTGCGTGCCGAGCGGGAACAGCTTGCGGTTGTCGGCGCCGCGCGGCGTACCGAGCTCGATGTTCGGAATCAGCCCGCGACCTTGCCGACCCGAGGTGCCTTCGATCTGAAGGAAGATCCCGAACGGCTCGATGCGATCGACCTTGCCCGTAACGATCGAGCCAACACCGATCGCGACGCTCTTGGCTTCCGCGCCGAGCTCGAGGCCTTCGGGTGCGGGTGCGAGCGCGATTTTCTTCGCCGCCGAATCCACCGAACGCACGATCACGCGCAGCGTCTGGCCGACCTTGAGCGCGGCCGTGCCGTTCTTCCCGCTCAGCTCGGACACGTGCAAAAGCCCATCGATGCCCGGCACCAAGCGAATGAACGCGCCGAAGTCGAGCAAGCGCGCGACCGTGCCGTCCATCACCTTGCCGCTCGGCACCAGCTCCGCCACGCGGTCCCACGGATCGGAGCTCAGCGCCTTGAGCGAGAGCGTGATCTTAACTTGCGGTTGACCGCGCTTGTCCTTGGCGTCGTGCTGGATCTCGCGCACCTGCACGCTCACCGCATCGCCGGCCGTCACCACATCGCTCGGCTTCACGTCGCGGTCGTACGAGAGCTGCGAGCGCGGGATTAAGCCTTCGAGCCCGCCGAGATCCACGAACGCGCCGATGTCGCGCACCGAGGTCACCGTGCCGGTCACAATCGCGCCGACCACCAGCTTCTCGAGCGCCTGCGCGCGCGACGCCACGCGCTCTTGCTCGAGCGCCGCGCGCCGCGACAGCACGATCCGCTTGCCGCCCTCCGCGAGCTCGGTGACCAGGAACGAAAGCGTGCGCCCGACCAGCGTGGCCGGGTCCTGCACGAAGCCGCGGTCCGCCTGCGAAATCGGGCAGAACGCCCGCGTCCCGGCGATCTCGACCTCGAGGCCTCCTTTATTGATGCCGCTGACCTTGCCCTCGACCGGCACCCGCGCCGCATACGCGGTCTCCAGCTCGGCGATTCCCGCCGGCTTACCCATCGATTGCCCGAGCCGAATCCCGCCCGCGCGGGTATCGGTCGCGATCACGACGCCCTCGATCACGTCCCCGACCTTCACCAGCACCTCGCCCGTAGGCGAGCTCAGGTCCGGCAGCTCGAAGAACGCCTGGACGCGCTTACCGACCGGCGGCGGATCCACGACTTCGACGAACACGGCGTCTTTGCCGACGCGCACGACCTCGCTCTTGCAGCGCTGGCCCACGTGGACCTTCGTAGCTCGGGCATGCGCGGGAGCCGCCGGGGTCGCCTCGAACATCGCCGCAAACGAGTCGGCCGTCTTGTCGTCAGTCATGGCGCGCCTGTGTAAGCCCGGGGCCCCCTCTGAGCAAGGGGGCGCAGGGCTACACGGGCGGTCGACCGGGCCGGGAAGGCCGCTGTCTTCAGTCGCATCGCTCGGGGGCCACGCGCTGGCCCCGCGTCGTCGATGTAGATCGGGTACGGGACGGTGCTCTGGCTCATGCCAGCGGAGATCGAGCCGAACGCTCGCGAGCTGACCTTCCCAAGCTCGCGCCAGGCACGTTCCTCACATTCACCAGTCGTCTCCGGTGATCAGGGAACCAACATGATCGAGGTCTGCGAAGCGCTAGGGACCATAGTGCCTTCGTGCGTCGCACTCCTCGCTTCGTCGAGCCGGTCAGATCGCCGCGCCGTTTCCAGCGGGACCCGAGCTTCTGATTGGTCGCAGGAGAGTTCCAGCGACCATCTACATTCGTCCTAGATCAGGACGGCCCCCAAGGTCTTTCGC
>JAYUYY010000542.1:0-12293 GCA_043752225.1 Sandaracinaceae bacterium
GCAGAGCGAGTGCCACAGCTACTTGGTCGTCGCGAGCAATGGTTCCCCGCAACCGGTGATCTCGCGCGCGCAGCTGATCGAGCTGCTCGGCACGATCGACACGCTGGACGAAGCGTCCGTGCTCGCGATGTTCGCCAACTACGACCTCGAGTGCGCAAGCCTCGTCGCGAGCTCGGTGCGCGCGGTCGACGACGGCTTCGAGGTGAACGCGACGCGAAACGTGGACCTGTGCCCGGTTCAAACCGATCGATACCGACTCCACATCGCGCGCGACGGCGCGATCCTCGTCCTCAGTCAGGGCGTGCACTCGACCGAAAACGCATGCATCGGCCGCAAGCCCGAGGGCTTGATGAGCTGCGCGCCCGTGCGCGGCGACTCCGAGCTCGGCGACTTCCTCGCCCGCTGCGCGCACCTCGAAGCCGCGTCGGTCGACGCGTTCCGCATCCTCGCGAGCGAGCTGCGCGCGCACGGCGCACCTGCGGAGCTGATCGCGCTCGCGGAGCGCTCGGCGCAAGACGAAGTGCGTCACGCTGAGCGCGTCGGTGAGCTCGCACGCGCGCACGGCGGCGACGTGATCGCGCCGCGCGTGCAGCCCAGCGCGCTGCGCTCACTCGAAGCGATCGCGCTCGAGAACGCCGTCGAGGGCTGCGTGCGCGAGACCTACGGCGCGGCAGTGGGCGCCTATCAAGCGCGGGCCGCGAACGACGCGAGCATCGCAGCGGTGATGGACGAGGTCGCGCGCGACGAAGCCGCGCACGCGAGCTTTGCCTGGCAGCTGGCCGCATGGCTCGACGCGCAGCTCACGCCGTCTGCCCGCGCGCGCGTGATGCTCGCGCGCCAGCAGGCTGTGCTCGCGCTGCAGCACGAGCTCAGCGCCCCCGCGTCCGAGGCGCTCCACACGCAGGCTGGATGGCCGCGCCCGCGCGCGGCGCACGCGCTCTTCGACGGCCTCGCCCACACGCTCTGGTCCTGACGGGCACGTTTCAGAGAGCACTGCTGTCCGCTCACGGCCGCAGCGCGCGCACGCGAAGACCATAGGCATCGCGGATATACGGCTCGAACGCCACCGAAGGGTGCGTCGTCCGATCTCGCCATCGGCATACGCAGCGCATGCAGCGCCTTAGTCGAAGATGTCACCGAGTGACTCGAACAAGCTCTTCTTGCGCGGATACTTGCGCCGGTGTTCATCGTATCCGGCGCGATCGCGTGATGGATCGCGCGGGTATCCGTCGCGGTCGGGTGCTGGGTCGCGCGGGGACTCCTCGCGCGAGCGCAAAGGCTCGCGCGAGGGGGCTCCAGGGCGCTTGTCGTAATCGTCGATGTCGGCGGTGGTCCGCGCGATCAGCTTCTCGAGCTCGCCGCGATCGAGCCAGATGCCGCGACAGGCCTGGCAGACATCGACGACCACGCCTTCGCGTTCGCGCTCATCGAGTGTGGTCTTTTCACAGCGTGGACAGTGCATGCGGGCCTCCCTTGGAATCGATCCGTTTGAGAACCGGGCGTGCAGCGCTTTTATTCCGCGCTTCGCGATCATGAGCTATGAGCGCGTTGCAGCTCTCGTGGATCGCCGTGGCGAGTTGGATCGCGTCGGGCCGCTTGAGCTTGTGCCGCAAGCGAAGCCGCGCGGCCAAGACGGTGATTTCGGTGTCGATAGCGCAGACGGTCCAGCTCGACTTTGGCTAAGCGTTCACGTGCGATCGCGCTCGCTCAACTCAGAGTTAGCCGCAGAGGTTGGCGCAGATGCCGCTCTGACAGCTGCCACCTGCGCAATCGTCTTGGTCGTCGCACATCGGTAGGCATCCGCTGCGCACGAT
This sequence comes from Sandaracinaceae bacterium, assembly GCA_043752225.1. Classification (GTDB taxonomy): domain Bacteria; phylum Myxococcota_A; class Polyangia; order Polyangiales; family JAFGIB01; genus JAYUYY01. The sequence goes on from JAYUYY010000542.1 coordinate 1,815, forward strand.
CTCGCAGTTATCTATCGGGCCGCAGAGCGCGCACTCGGTGCCGAGCATCGTGCCTGTGGGGCACGTCGTCGGACAGCCGATCTTCGTGCATTGAGAGACCTCACCGTTCGAGCACGTGCACGTGTTGCAGCTCGTCGGATCAGGCACTTCGCTATCGCCGTTGGGATAGACGTACTCGCCGACCGCGCACGCACTTCCCCCGCTTGGGAAGCCTTGCTCGGAGACGACCGTGATCGGCAGCTCGGCGGTCACTTGACCCTTGCCCGGCACGTCGATCGTCACGCGGACCTTATACTCACCGTCGGGGAAGCGCGGACCATACGGTTGATTGGTGTCGGAGGGGCCGCGCCACTGCACGCCGGGCCACTCGATCTCGGCTTCGATCGCTTCTTGAAGGGTCTCGTCCGACTCCTCGAGCGGCGGGCAGCAGCCGACGTCGTCCTGGTTATAGATCACGGGGCCCGCGCCGATCTCATAGCTCACGAGCGCGTTGCCACACGGACCGCAGCCGCTCGAAGCGGGCTGCGTGTACGCGATCGGATCCGCGACCTCGATGCTGTAGCGGAAGGTGCCGCCCACGCCGCTCACGACGGTGCATGCATCGCCTTCGATGTGCACCGTCACGCCCGGCAAGCTCGCGTCGGTCACGTCGATCTCGCACTCGGGCTCGCACGCCGCTTCGCACTCCGCCAGCGTCTCGAAGTTGTTGCCGTTGCCGCCGCAGCCGCCGTAGATGAAGTGGCCGCAGCGACCGTTGTCCAAGAGCGCGAAGCGCGAGATCAGCGCGTCGCAGTTGCCGCCCTCGAGCGGGAGGTCGCAGGCCTCGGAGGGCGTGCCACCGTCGGCATCGCCATCGCCGTCGGCATCGCCATCGCCGTCACCGTCACCGTCACCGTCACCGTCACCGTCACCGTCACCGTCGCCGTCACCCGGCTGCTGTTCGTCGACCGAACCGTCCTGGTCGTCGCCGTCGCTCTTGCAGGCGCCGAGTGCAACGGCGAGCGCGGTACACAGCCAAAGCGCCTGAATTGTAGATAATTTAGTCATATTGTCCTCGAGCCTGGCACGATTTGACCCGTGCGCTAATAGGCTGACGAGGACTGAGCAAGGCCCGTGCCGGCGCGGCCTCGCGACGAACCGTCCCCTAGTCACACCAGGACCACGCTCGGCATCACCGAAGCACGGGACTACATCGCGCGCGATGCGAAGGATGCTGCGACGATTTCGACTGCTCAGCGCATGCGCCTCATGCGTCGCGGTGCTCGGGTGCACCAGTGAGCTGCCACCCGGCAGCATCGCAGAGCACGTGCAGGACCACGACGTCGGATCTAGGCGGCGCGACTTGCGCGACGCTCGGTTTGGGCAGCGGGTTCCTCGGCTGCGATGAGGAGACGTGCGTGTTCAACACGTCGTTGTGCTTTGGCGGCGGCGGTCTGCCTGATGGCGGAGGCGGCTTCGACGACATGGACGCGGACGTCGACGAAGACGCAGGCCGTTGACTACGGAGCCGCGGATCGCTCGACATCTGCGCGCAATCCCAGTCTCTCAGGTCTCTCAGTCGTCCAGAGCGGGACTCGTTGTGTTGCCGTGTTCGAACGGTCAGCAGCGACAAGACCGTGCGCGTGAAAACTGGTCGATCGCGCTCCCGCGTAAGCGCGGAAGTTGTGCACTAGGCTCAAACCGAAAGAAGTAGATAACCGCGGCTCAGCGAAACCACAGCCAGATGCGCTGCGTATCGACCTTATAGTCGCAAGAGATCGCAGTGCCTGCGTTGGCGACGGACCGGGATACCGCGCCCGCCAGGTTTATCCCATCAGATCCATCATCGCGGTCGTTGAGGCCGCCCTGCACCGCTGATCGCAGCTCCGAGTGACGCACGAGAGCCTGCGCTGCATTTCCCGATCTCGGCGAGCCATGATCGCGTCAGAATTCGGCGCGCATTCCGCTGATCCGTTGGTCCAGCAGCAACGCCTGACCGAGCGCGTGGAGCAGCTCGCTTGCGGGTGGCAGCGGCAAGCTGTCGCCCAAGCGCACCAACACGACGCCCGAAATAAGATGATCCTGGCCGCGTCGCGCGCGTAGCAGCAAAGGCAGGAACGAGGTCTCGTGGTTGACCGTCCACACGTGATCGCCGCCCGCGGCGGCGCGCTCGTCATGAAGAGTCGCGGTCGCCATTTCGGTGCTCGCTAGCTCGGCGCTCAGATACGCGTCGACCCTGGCACGCAGCTCTACGCCGGATGCGATGTCGCCGGTGCTCGCCATCGCGCACGCGCCCGCGGCGGTCACGCCGAACAGCCATCCGGACTCGGTTCCGTAGTGCGTAGTCAAGCTCTCGAGCACCAGCTTTGCGCGAGCATCGTGGTCGTCGACGGCCGAGAGCCGGCTTAGCGCCGGATGCGTAGGTCGCTGTGTATCCCGCTCTCGCTGCGCTCCCGAAATCCCCTGCTCCGGGGAGAACCCGGCAGCGCGGGCTCGCTGCATGAGGCGCTCGTACTTGGCGGTCAACGCGGGGTTTTCGAGCGGCAGGAGATAGCTCGCACAACGCTGCGAAGCTTCTTCGAAACCGCGAGCGTCGCCGTTCCGCAGCGCCACGCGCGCCTGCGCCTCGAATACGATGCCGAGCGGCACGCCGCCGATCTCCTCGCGTTCGACGCAGCGCAGCGAGCGCTCGATGCTCTCCGCCGCCTCGCCAGTCAACCCCGCCTCCGCCTCGGACAACGCAAGCGCCACGTAGAAGCGCACGAGGTTGACCGGCTCGAAGTCCTCGGACTCGGCGTACGCCACGAGCTCGCGAGCCAGCGCGAGCGATTCGTCGACCCGTCCGAGCTCGCGCAGCGCAACCACCCTGCGCTCGGTCGCGTGTGGCCAGACCTGATGCTTGCCAGGCGCGGTCATCGACGCCGCACGTTCGTAGTGCGCGAGCGCCACGTCCACCGCTCCCCGCAGACGATGCACGTCGCCTCCATAGACGATCGCCCACAGCGCCCAGCCCGGGTACTTCTCCGCCTCCTGCTCGACGCGTTGCAGCGCACCCTTCAACCCCGTCAGGTCCTCGCACATCTCGTAGCCCCAGGCTTCGTAAAGGACGCTCATCGCGAGCAGCGTGTTGGGCTCGTCTTGCTGGATCACCAGCAACTCCATTCGCTGGCGACACTGGGCGGCTTCTGCGGTGTTGCCGCTGTAGATGTGGGTCAGCATTCGCACGTGCCATGCGAGCGCCGCGAACGAGGGCTGTTTCTCGATCTGCTCGGCATGGATCAACGCCGACGGCTTACCCTGCTTGGCCTCATCCATCGCGGCGCAGTAGGTGCAAACCGACGCCGCGCTCCGGCGCACGCTCTTGCTGAGCCCGAGCGACGCATCGTCGAAACGCACCGCGCACTGTAGAAAGCGGTGTGCCACGCGCTTTTCGCGCACGGCCCTGTCCGTCGACACGCACGTGAGCTCGTACAGCAGATCCAGAACCGGTGCGAGCGCGCGGAAGGGCGCGAGCCATTGCGCGAGTCCGAGGAGCTGATCGGACGCCAGCGTACGCGCGTACACGCTGGTCATCGAACGCACGAGGATGGCCAGCGCTTTTATCGCATCGAACGGCGCAAGACCGCGCTCTCGCTCCTGGGCAGCTTCGTACGCCTGCTGCGCTCGCCCGAGACAGCGTCCGATCCGATCGGTCGACTCGAGGTCGGGGTATTCGTCCCAGTAGACGAGGCCGGTGTCGTGTCGCAGCCGCTCGAACGACGCCTCGCCGTAGCAGCCATAACGAGGATCCGCTACGGCGTGCCTAAATAGGATCGCTCGACAGAGATGGAGCTCCAGCACCGTCATCGCGAAGCGCGCCGGGTCGGATACGAGGTCCTCGATGAGCTGCAGCTGGGGGCGCTGCAGGTTCTCGCTCTCGTTCATGAGGCAGGGCCGAACCAACGCAAAGCAGGCTTCGTATCGACCCGCGCGATGCAAATGGAAAGCGACGGCGAGCGGATGGTCCTCGCTCGCCTGATGCATCGCAGCAAGCGACAGGTGGCAAGCGATACGGCGTTCGTCATCCAGCGAATCGATCAGCGCCGTCGCGAACACTCCGTGCCGAAAGGCAAAGCCGGTGGATCGTTCCACGAGCACGCCATGACTGACCAGCTCGTCGAGGCGGGCCAGCGCGTCGTGCGACAGGCGCGAGCAGCGGACGAGGTCGAGGTGTTCGAGGTCCGGCGCGAGCGCCAGCGTCGCGGCGAGCGCTCGGCTCTCCGCGTCGAGCTCATCGATCACCCGACGCTGGGCGTGCGCCATGCTGCTCGGCAGCACGACTTCGTCCAGATGCGTCGGCGGTAGCCAAGCACCGGCTTGATGGCGCACGACGCCGGTATCGACCAGATGCTGTGCGAGCTGCATGGTGTCGCGTGGATTGCCCTGCGCGACTCGCTGGATTCGGTCGGCGAGCAGCGGAACGTTGGGCACGTCACCGAAGACCGATCGCAGCAGCGACTCGGTCTGCTCGAGCGTCCACGGGCACAGCTCCACCGGGCGTGTCGCCTCGTCGAGCATGCGCAGCGGAATCGAGTCGCCGGCGATCACGGTGGTCGGAAGGTTTCCGCAAACGACCAGCTTGTGCTCGGGTGATGCTTGCGCGAGCAGCGCAAACACCGCCAGCGAGCTGGTGTCGATCTCGTGCGCATCGTCGATCGCAAGCAGCAGCGCACGCTTGCGCGCGAGCGCTAGGATGTCCGCTGCGATGCGCGCGTGGACGCTTTCGGCGGCGCCGCTCTGCGCGTCGGTCGCGTTGCCGCCCAAGCCAGGCCCGTCGATGTGTGCGAGCGTTGAGCGCAGCCCCTGGGCCGCAATAGGCGGCAGTACCGTGCTCCATTGCTCGATGACCTCGCGCAGTGCCGCAAACCGGCCGCCGCCCAGCGCGCTCGCGTCCGCGCGTGCAACGAGCACACCGATCAGCGTGGCCTCCATCACGCACACGTCGATCAGGCGCGTGCTGCCGGCCCCCGGTTCCGCGCGAACCAAGAGGCCGCAGCCCCGGCCGCGCGTGGCGCGAACGACCGCCTTGCGAATGCGGCTCACCTCTTCCTCGCGCCCGACGATCTCCGGCGTAGTGAGATACGCGCGCATCACGCCGAGGTCCGTCTCGCGCGGAAGTCCGCCGATCGTCGTGAGCCGATCGATCACCTCGGCCGCCTGTTGCGGGCGCCCGGCCGGATTGTGACTGAGCAGCGACGTCACGAGCGCGTCGAGCGCCTCGGGAATGCTGGGGACGAGCGACGCTAGGGGCGGCGGCTTGGTACGCCAGTGGTCGCGGAGCTCTCGGAAGCGTCGCGCTTCGTACGGCATACGGCCGCTGAGTAACCAATATGCGAGGACGCCGAGCGAATAAAGATCCGAGCGCTGGTCGAGCGGCTGCCCGAAGATCGCTTCAGGCGGCGTGAACGCGGGGGTGCCGACGATCTGTCGCGGCACGCCCATGGGCGTGAGCGTACCGAAGTCCAGCAGCTTCGCCCGTCCGTCGCTGGTGCATCGAACGTTGCGCGGATTCAGGTCGCGATAGACCAACCTGCGCGAGTGGATGATCGAAAACGAGCTCGCGACGTCGCGAAGCAGCGCACACGCGTGCTGCTGCGCCAACGGCGCAAGCGCGCGCAGGTCCCGTCCGTCGAGCAGCTCCATCGTGTAATACGAGCCCTCATCCGAGATGCCGTAGTCGTACACGCGGATGATCCGCGGATGAGCGAGTTGCTTGAGCGTGTAGTACTCGCGCTGTAGGAATGCGACCTGCTTCGTCGACACACCCTCTGCATCGGACTTCGCGATCTTGAGCGCGAGCCGCTGCTCCGTGGCGGCGTCGAATACACGATAAATCGAGCCCATTCCGCCTTCGCCGAGCTTCTCCTCGACGGTGTAGCGCTCGGCGATCAGCCGCGGCACGGGTTCCTGGATGATCTCACTGGACTGCATGCAGCTCATGCAATTTACACGGAACGCACGACGCGCAGAAGCGTGTTCACGAGATCGTTGAAGCGCACACCAACTCGTTGCCACCGCAGTACGACGCCACCCGTGAAGGCCTTTGTGGGCAGCAAACCGTCCATTGCCGCGGGCGCAGCGCGCAGGCGATCACCTTGCACTGCGATTAGGCGTTGCAATTAGCGAGGTTCTTTCCGGAAACCGATCGAGATTGACTGCAAGGTCCGCTTCAGAGAAGGACGCACTCACACACCGCGCGCTAGCCGAATCGCTTCACGGATCACACCAAGCCGCGCAGCAGCGTGAGCGCCGGGGCGATGCGCAAGCCTTCCTCCGGATGAAAATACTCGCGTCCTCCGCGCGCGAGGCATTGTCGCGTCGCGCGAGCGAGTGCGGTTTCTTCACCGCTCAGGACTGAGGCCCGCAGAGCGCGCTCAGGCCCAGGAGTTGACGACCGGGCATGTGCGCTTACCTCGATGCCACACCTTCGTTGGCTCGTCAGACGAACTGCGCAGGACCAACTTGGCTAGGAGACGCGAATGACTCGTTATTGGATCGCTCTATCGCTTGCGGTGTTGATTTGGGGTGGTTCGCTCGAAATCGCGCAAGCGCAGCATGAAACGCGGCATGAATTTCAGGGCACTCGTGTTGCGCTATCGATCGAACGTTTCATGGGGATCGACTACACCGATTTCGAAGGTCCTGGCGGCTCGGACGTCACCGGACGAGTACTCCTGAACGCGAGCGAGCCCGTTCCAACCAGTCTCGGTCGCGCTGGCTTCGACGTGTTCATTGATCGGCTCAGCATCGGTCTCGCGGGCGGCATCACGACCGAAGACGTAGGCATCATTGCGCCACGCATCGGATACCTGTTTGGGCTCACCCCGACGATCGGCCTTTGGTTGCGAGCAGGCGGATTTTACGCCGCCACGCCGGGCGTCACCTATGCGGGCATCACCGGTGAAGTCCTGTTTGCGTTCTTTCCAAACGACGTTTTCGCGATTCATCTGGGTCCGACGCTCGACCTCGCATTCGCGGACGACCCGAATCCGAACTACGTGTCGATCGGCATTCCCGAGCTGGGCCTGACCATCTGGCTCTGATCGAGTGCTGAGCTGAACGGCATCATCCACACCGACTACAGCGACAGGCGCGAGTTGGTTGGCGGTGTCGTCGTTGCCGAGCTCGCCATGCACGCCGCGAGCAGAGTAGCGCTCGAGCCCTGAGAGCCGTGGGATCGCTGCTCATCGACCTCAGACTACTTCTGCGGGATACGTTGCCGGCGTGTTCGACAACCTGTCGCGGATCGCATCCGTCATTGCGGTCCGCGGCAGCATCGACGACCGCGCGAGCGATCTTCCGGACTCCGTCACCGTCCACGTGCGAGCCGGGGCGGAGACCGCGCTGACGCTCCTCTTGATGCACATCGCGGTGTACGGCCCACGCTTCCGCGCCGATGCCGCGCGCTTGGCCACGCGAAACGACGCTCGGTTGATCGTTTGCGGCCACTCGCACGTGCCCTTCATCGGAAAGGACCGAGGCCTCAGCGTGTTCAACCCCGGCTCGATCGGCCCACGGCGTTTTCATTTACCGATCGTGTTCGGCTTGCTGGAGATCGCCGCCGGCAAGCTCGCGATCCGCCACGTGGATTGCGGGACGGGCGAGGCTTGGAGCCCGTGACGAGCGCGCTCACAAGCACGCGCGCTGCCGAGTCGAGTCGAAGCATTACGTGGATTGAAGCGACGCTCGTGACCCGAAAGGTGCTGAGGTGCGCACGGAACTAGGTCGCCATGCGCATCACCGTCTTTCGTACGTTCGCGCTCGCTCTAATCATGCTCGTCGCCTGTGACGACGACGACATCGACTATCAGTGCGAAAACGGCCACTGCTACTGCGCGGAGGGCGATCACTGCCGCATCGGTTGCTACGCTCCGCCCTGCCATGTCGACTGTGTCGGTGAAGACACTTCGTGCACGGCCGAATGCGGAAATGGGTCGTGCTCGTGCGGGGAAGGGAGCGAGTGCGCGTTCGGGTGCCAGAGCCCACCCTGCCACGTGATCTGCAATGAAAGCGCGACGTGCACCGGCACATGCGCAAACGGCAGCTGCACCTGTGAGCGCGGTGCCAGCTGCGCGTTCGAATGCCAGTCAGGCCCTTGCCACGTGCAATGCGCAGGCGATCACGCGCTGTGCGAGGGCACGTGCTCGAATGGCAGCTGCAGCTGCGGGCCGAACAGCACGTGTAACTTCACGTGCCTAGACGGCAACTGCGCCGCGAGCTGCGGATCGGGCTCAAGCTGCACGCTCGCGTGTCCGAGCGGCCGCGCCGGCGAAGAAGGCTGTGACTTCGACGGCTGCGCGGGCGATGTCACCGTGTGTCCCGACGGTGAGATCGTGACGTGCAACGCACCGTGCCCGAGCTGATCGTCGCGGTGTCGGCGATCGCGCGTCTGTCGATACGCTGCGTCGCGCGTTCAGCGCAGTGCTTTCGATAAGAACGGCAGCGAGACTTCCATCCGGTAGTCCACGTCGGAGTGGTCATCATCGAATTCTTCGTACACGTGCGGGATCTTCGCGGCGTGCAGCCGCTTCGAGAGCAGCCGCAAGCCGTAGTGGATTTGGTATTGATCGTGTGAGCCGCAGTCCATGTAGATGCCGCGCAAGCTCTTTAGGTTCTTCCGATAGCGCGTCACGAGGTGGATTGGATCGTGGGCTTGCCAGGCACGCCAGCGCGCTTCGATCAGCTCACCGGTCTCGAGGTTGAAAGGCAGTCGAAAGCCATTTGGCGCCTTGGGATCGGGGTCGTAGCTCGCGGCCATGCACACGGCCATGATCGTCGCAAACTCGTCGTCCGAGAGGTTGGGCTTGGTCGCGAGTGAGTCGAGGAAGCGGCGCACACGCCCGTCGTCGAAGCCTTTGTCTGCGCGCGCTTCCATCTTGCGCACGTCATAGCGGCCGGGCTTCTGCGCCTTGCTGCGGTGCTTTGCGAGCTCCGTCAGCGCGTCGGGCCAATCGACGCGGTAGACGAAATCGAAGTACGCGTCACCGGAGTGATCGGCGATCGCGCCCCACGTCTCGGGGTACTTCATGCCGTGGATCATGGCTCCGTAGCCACCGGACGACTTGCCGAAGCATCCGCGGTGCTCGCGCGTGGCGAGCGTGCGCAGCTCGCGATCCACGAACGGCACGATCTCTTGGGTTAAGTAATCTGCGTATGGGCCGATCGCGCTCGAGTTGATGTACTGGTTTCCACCGAGCGCGGTGAAGCAATCGGGGAACACGATGATGCTCGGCGCCATCTTGCGCTCATGCACCAAGCGCGCGGCTCGCTCCGGTACGTTCTCGCTGAAGTTGCGCCACGCGACTTGAGACAAGCCCGAAGACGTAAAGCCGGCCAGATCGACGAGCACGGGAAAACGCCGCCCCCGACCGCTCTTACGCCCTTGGTCGTACTCGGCAGGCAGCCACACCGCGAGCTTGCGCACGTGTGGATCGCCGAGCGGATTGCCTTGGAGCAACTCGGAGACGTGCTCGAGCACCACGACGGTGCCCTCGTTCCAACGCGGACGCTTGAGTGCCACGCCCACGATGGGGCACGCGAACGATGCAGTCGGTCAAGCTTCGCGCTAGCGCACGCCGCGCGGCCGGCGCTACGCGTCGCATTGCCTCCGCCGCGGCGCCCAGCTAGACCGCACGCATGCACGGCGTAGCTCGATGGCTCGTGGCTTTGGCGCTCGCGTACATCGCGAGCTGCAGCGCTGCGCAGCCCAAGCCGGCGCAGACCACCGCCGCGCCTGCGACGCGAGCGCGCTATGCCGCGATCGAGCGCGGCAGCTACGATCGCAAGCTGCTGTTCCTGTTGAGCCATGGCTGGCGCGTTTCGCGCGAGGTTCAGAGCCCGCTGATGAGCCTGCGCACGACGGCCGAGGTGGAGCTCGACAAGCACGGCATGTTCGTCGGCTATCGCCTCGCCGAATCGAGCGGCAATCCGCTCTTCGACGACAGCGTCGCCGATCACCTGCAGGCGCTGATCGACTCGGGCGCGCACGCCGAGCACGGGCCGCCTTACATCGTCGATCACGTCTTTGGCGAAGCGATCACGGTGCGCTTCACCGGGCCCCCGACACCCGACCCGTCCCTGCTCTAAGCACGACGCACGCTCACGCGCGGCAGCTCGGGCGTTGCTTCATGCGCGCGCGCCATGCCGTGAGGGCGATGGCGTCCTCGGGCAGCGGGATCCCGACGAAGCGCGCGAAGTCGATCACGGATTCGACCGCCTGCTCGACCGGCGTCACGCCGAAGAGCGGAGGCTCCGGGTGAAGCGCCTCGAAGTAACGACAGATCGCGACGCTCTCGGTGATCACCGCGCCGTCGTCGAGCACGAGCATCGGGACCTGCCCGAGCGAGCTCTTCGCGACCATCTCCTTCGCCTTGTGCTCGCGCTTCGGGATATCCAGATCCTCGTACGGCGGAGCGAGGCCCTTTTCCGCGAGATACATGCGCACGCGGCGCGGATGGGGTG
>JAYUYY010000543.1:0-5068 GCA_043752225.1 Sandaracinaceae bacterium
CCCATGTTGTCGACGAAGCTGCAGCCGATCACGGTGAGCGTGCCGCCGTCGTTGTGGAGCGAGCCACCGATGGCGTCGAAAGAAAAACTCGCAAACGTCGAGTTGATGATGGTCGCGGTCGCTCCGGCGCCATTAAAGATCGCGCCGCCCGCGCCCGACGCTTGCCCGTCGAAAGCGCAGTCGCGCGCGACCAACGTTCCGAGGTTGTGAATGACGCCGCCGACGTACTCGATGCTGTAGCCCCTGAGCGTGCTGCTCGTGACCGTCAAGCTGGCGCTGTTGCTGATGGCGATCGCGCCGCCCTGGCCATACGTCGACCCATCGATCGTAACGTCATGCGCGACCATGTCGGTCGCGCTCAGTGAAATAGCGCCCCCCGGCCCGTATCCCGTCATGCCTGGATCGACGGTGACGGACCGTAGCTCGACCTGAAGACGCGACCCCGGCGCATTGAAAGTGCCTCTAAGGATGAGGCCTGGCACGGCGCCCGTCGCCGCCGTGTTGCGGATCACGGTGTTGGCGATCAGCGCTTCGCCTGTGCCCTCGATGTAGACCGCGCCGCCCGCGTTTGCATAGGTGTCCTCGATAAGGCTCTCGCGCATGCGTAGCGGTCCGCGGTTGTAAATCGCGGCTCCCATGCCGACCTCTGTCCGGTGATCGCGGAAGGTGCAGCCGACGATCTCCGGACCCCCGTCCATGTTCAGCATGCCTGCGCCGTCGATTTGCGAGCTGCCTGCCGCGATCTCGCCGCCTTGAATCGTGAGGCCGTCGAGCAAGTAGTCCCCCACTCCGGTCACGACGTGCTGCGTCGTGCCCCGTCCGTCGAGCAGGCTCGTGAACATCGTTACGTCGCGCTCTGCGACCGTGTCCTCGTTGCCCCGAAAGCCGCCGTACACCTCGATGCGACCGGACGCGAGCGCAGGGATATCGAGCACCGGCGTCGTACCACCGCTGCTCGTATACGTGCCGCGCATGAGCCAGATCTGCGCGCCACCGATCGCGACAGCACGCGTGACGGCTGCCTGCAGGTCGTTCATCGGGTCGTCCCAAGAGGAACCGGCACCACCGGAATCGGCCGTCGGATCGACACGCAAAGGACAGTTGCCTTCGCATTCGAGCGCGCAGTTGAGGTCGCAGCGGCTCGGCGTGCCGTTGTCCGCGCCGTCATCGCAAAGCTCGGTGCCTTGCCGGCGCCCGTCGCCGCACGCCTGCAGTGATCGGCAATCCTGCGCGCAGCGGCCCGGACCCGTGCCGTTGTCATCGCCCTCATCGCACAGCTCGTCGTCGTCCTCGTCGCGGGCGCCATCGCCGCAGAAGTGCGGCACCCCTTCAGTCTCAACGCTGCACGCCGCGTTGCAAAACGCGCACTGCGTTTCGCCGTACGGGCAGTCTTTGGAGGCCAGCTCATTGTCGTTGCCGTGGTCGCAGGCCTCGTCTTCGTCGCGCGTACCGTCGCCGCAAACGCTGGTCGTCGCGCCATCACCGCCAACGTCGGCATCGCCGCCATCGCCACTGATGACGCCCCCCTCGCCGGCATCCGGTCCAGACGTCGAGGCGTCGCCAGCGTCGAGCACAGCGCCGTCGCCGAGCGCGCCAGCGTCATCGAGCTGCGCGCCGGGTCGATCGTGATCGAAGTCGAGCAGCTCCACGATGCCGACCACGCCGCACGCTCCGTTGCGGCACGTCCGACAAGCCGCGCCCAAGCAATCACCGCCGTCGTCGCTACAGCTCGCGGCAAGTGCACGGCAGCTCTCCCGTAGCTCGAAGCGCAAAAGCTTGGTGTGGCCGCGCACGAAGCGAGCGACGGCGCTCTGGCGCACGATGACTTGCCCGCTCGCGTCGAGGGCCTGCACTTGCACGTCGAACAACGCGTCCTCGCCACCGGGCCGGGGCGTGATGCCCAAGCGTGCCGGCCATGGAAAGTCGCGCCACGACCGCATGACGGAGTCTTCCGTGAAGCGCTCGTCGAAGCCCTCCAGCCAGTGCTCGCCGTCGTCGTCCGAGACGTGGCTGGTGACGCGCAGCGCCTCCAGATCGGCGCGGACCGTCGACTCGATCGCAACCTCGATCATCACCTGAGTGCGCGGCGCAACATCCGCGCAACCAGCCGCGAGGAGCATCGCAACCGCTATGCCCCACACGCGCGTCCAGGCCTTCATCTTTTCGTTCAAGCGAATTGGCGCCGAGAGTGCGCGAGCACGCCGCGCGCGGCAAGCCTTCCAGATGCGTGAAAGAGCGACGCCGCGTTGTGACACCTCGCGCTCTCGGCGGCGCGCGCGCCGCTCGGTAGGCCGCTGCCCTCGCCCTTACTTCAGCTTGGTCGAGCTGAGGGCCAGCCCGCGTCGCGCGATGATTCAGCTCACAAGGATCCGAACCTGTGCTCGATGCCGATCGGCTCGCGCTTCGACCCGGCTCGCGCCCCCATCTGGCACACGGGCTTGGACGTCGAGAGCACCGAAAAGTGGATGGGCGATCGGTGAGCTGCTTCGGCGCACGCCGATGCAAGACGGCCGAGTGAACGAGATCCTCGTGCTGTTAGCCGCCCTCTTCACAGATGCCGGGGCTCGCGTTACACGGCCCCATGACCAGCATGATACGCATCGCGATCGTATCGCTGATGTGGGCGTCCGCGAGCGCTGCGGTGGCGCAGCAGCCGGCGGCGGACAGCAACGCCGAGTACGAGAAGATCGTCAGCGAGGCGCTCGAGGAGATGCAAGCCGGGCGCTTCGAAGAGGCACGCTCTTCGTTCTTGCGCGCGCATCGCTTGCAGCCCAACGCGCGCACGCTGCGCGCGCTCGGCCACGTCGAGTTCGAGATGCGCCACTACGCCGCCGCGGTGCGCTACTTCCGGCAAGCGCTCGCAGCGCAGGGGCGCAAGCTGACGGCTGAGATGATAGCGGAGGTGGAGAATGGGTTGGCCCGCGCAGAAGCGTACTGCGCGCAGCTCAAGCCGGTGCTCTCGCCGCAGAACGCCACTGTTACCGTCGATGGCGAGGCGCTCGCGCTCGAGCCGGATGGCAACCTGCTGCTCGACTTGGGTACGCACGAGGTCGTCGCGAGCGCTCCAGGCCACGCGCAGACCCGGCGCTCACTTACGACCAATGGCGGCGAGCGCGGCGAGTTGCAAATCACGCTTTCCGTCGAAGTCGCGCCGCCCGAAGGCGCCGGCAGCAAGGCGCACACGGGCAGCGCTGCCTCCGCCGACTACGACGAGGGCTCGACCGTGCTTCAAGAGTGGTGGTTCTGGACCGCGGTCGGCGTGGTCGCGGTCGGCACTACGGTGGCGATCGTGGTCGCGACCAGCGGCGATGAGACCGAGGAACCGCTGCGCGGCAACCTCGGTGAGACCCGCGCGGTGCTGCGCTGGGGACCATGATGCGACGGTCGGTTTTTGCTGCGCGCTTTTCGCGCTCGTCGCATGCGGCGAGGCCACGCCGCCAACGAAGGTGATGATCGAGGTCAGCGCCGACGCCACGGTGCTCGCGCAGCTCGCTGAGCCGGAAATCTTACGGCACGTCTCAAAGGGCACCGAGACAAACGCTTCGAGGACCGCTTCACCGAAAAGAGCGACGGCCAGCAGTGGGCAGTTTCGAGTGGCCCGCGCGTCTGGGCATGGTGCCGAGCGAGCGGCATAAAAAGCGCTGTTCGATGTGCAAGTCCGCGCGCTCGACGCGGACGGCGTAACGTTCGTACGGCAGAGCGCGGTCGCGCGCTTCGTTTCGGGGCGCATCAAGCGCCTGCCGATCAAGCTCGATGCACGCTGCATCGCGCTCGCGCCCACGTCCGGTGAAGCCAGCTGCGTCGGGCCGCGCTGCGCAGCCGGGCACTGTACTCGCACTAATCTGAAACTTGAGGTCTCAAGCCGCGGTTTTGAGCTCGTCCTCGAATCCGAGCTCGCCGAGTCGACGCAGCCGGCGCGTGGCGGTCTTGATCTGTCAGCGCGGTCGAAGTGGTCGGGTCCGGGGTCCACTTCGCAACTGCTTGCGCGTACGCGTGAGGGCGCGCTCTTCGATCGGCGCCCGCCTCCGTTTGCGGCGCTGACCGCGTTTCGACCTGTGGGCTACCATGCCACCAGCCGCCATGCGCAATTCATACCCAATCATCTTATTGCTCGCGGCCTGCACCGGGAGCACGCCACGCACGCAAGTAATGCTCGAGATCGATGCGGACATGGCGATCCGCTCGCAGCTGCAGACGCTCCGCATCGTCGTTCACACTTCGGACGACGGCACGCTCTGGGACGAGAGCTTCGAGCAAGACTTCGACGAGCCCGAAGCGGGCTGGCCCAGCTTCGCGTGGCCCGCGCGCTTGGGCCTCGTGCCCTCGGCAGGCCACGAGACCCGCATGTTCGATGTGCAGGTCCAAGCGCTCGACGGCGATGACGAGGTGGTCGTACGGCAGAGCGCCGTCACGCGCTTTGTCGAAGGCCGCACCAAGGTTCTGCGCATGACGCTCGTCGAAGAGTGCGCGGTCGCGCTGCTCAGCTGCGGCCCTGCGAGCTGCTTGGGCGCGAGCTGCATGACGTGCCGCGACGGCGCTTGCGACGAAGTGACCCTCGTGCCCGATCTTCCCGACTACGATCCCAGCGCGCCGAGCGAGCTCGACATGGACGCCGGCCCCGACAGCTCGATCGACGCACAGACCGAAGCCGGTGATGGTGACGGTGATGGTGACGCTGGAGACGGCTCGGTTGACGAGACCGATCCCGACGACGCCGGGCCCGACGCGACCCTCGATAGCGCGACGCCCGAAGACTTTCGCGTGCTTTCCACCGACCCTGCCGACGACGGCGTGCTGAGCGACCCCACCGCCGCGCTCGAAGTGACGTTCTCCGCGGCCATCGACGACGACACGCTCGACAGCGACAGCTTCAGCGTCACGCGCGACGGCATCGTCATCGGCGGCGAGATCAAAGCTTCCGGCAGCACGGTGACGTTCGCGCCCGATCAGCCGTTTGCGTTGGCCGGCGTATACGACGTCGCGCTGAGCGACGACATCCGCGACACGGACGCCCGCGAGCTCGCGCCCGCGAGCTTCACGTTCAACGTGCGCGAGGGCGAGTGGAGCG
>JAYUYY010000544.1:0-5056 GCA_043752225.1 Sandaracinaceae bacterium
CTCGACGAAGAGCTCGCAGCGCTCTCGGCGCATCGCAAGCGCGCGGATGACGCGGCGCGCGACGCGGTCGCCAAGCTCGGTGAGTCGCTACACAGCCGGCGCCGCGATCCGCGGCTCGCCACGCTCGCCAAGCAGCTCGAGGCGGTCTCTTCGTCGGAAGCCGCGATCGGCAGCGTGGAAAAAGCCGGCGCGCAGCGCAAAGAAAACATCCAGCGCGAGCGCGTGCAGATCGAAGGCGAGGTCAAGGCGATCGAGAGCGATGCCGCGCCGTTGCGCGAGCGCGAAATCGAGCTCGAAGAGCAGATCGCCGAGCACAAAGCCAACGCCAAGCGCGCCGACATGCAGAGCCGTCGGCTCGCGCAAGAGATCGAAGCGCTGCGTAAGAAGCCCAACGCCGATCCGGAGCTGTACGCGCAGCTGCGCGCAGAGCGCGAGGCCGCACACGGAGAGATGCAGACGCTCGGCATCCAGCTCGGCCCGCTCGAAGATGAGCTGGCCGTCGTGCAAGACGAGCTCTCGATTCACTTGAGCAAGCTGTCGGCGCTCCAGCAAGGACAGCAAGCGGCCACTACCGCGCTCGAGCGCGCGCAGCAGACGCATCGCGTGACGAGCGGCAGCGCACGCGGCGCACGGCGCGATGCCTTGTCGGCGCTGGCTCAATTCGCGATCGACAACGGGCTCGCCGCGCTCGTTCCCGCCGAACTCAAGGCGGTGCAGGAAGCTGCCGAGCGCCGCGATCAAAAGCGGGCCGAAGAAGAGCTGCTCCGCGCTGCGACGCGCTCGTTCAACGAGACCGCATACAAGCAAGGCATGATGCTGCTCGTCGGCGGCACCGGCCTCTTGTTCTTGTCGCTGATCCTTGTCGTGATCTTCTAGCGCGCGTTCGCATTTCCTAGAGCGCTTTGAGCGCTTCGATCACGGCTTCGTCGTGCGCCGCGACCCGCACCTTGCGGAAGATCTTCGCGACCTTGCCTGCCTTGTCGATGATCACCGTGGTGCGGATGATCCCCATCGACTTCTTGCCGTACATGTTCTTCTCGCCCCACGCGCCGTACTTCTCGATCACCTTGCCGTCGGGGTCCGAGAGCAATGGGAATTTCAGCTTGTACTTGTCGCGGAACTTGCAGTGCGACTCGATCGAATCCTTGCTGACGCCGAGCACCACCGTGTCGAGCTTGCCGAGCTTGCCGATCGCCGCCGTGAACGCTTGCGCTTCGAGCGTGCAGCCCGGCGTGTCGTTCTTCGGGTAGAAATAGAGCACGACGTTTTTGCCCGCGTAGTCCGCGAGCGCGTGCTTTTTGCCGTCATCGCCCGCGAGGCTCCACGCGGGCGCTCTCTTACCTTCTTCGAGCTTCTTGGCTTCGTCGGTCATGCGATTTCCTCAACCGGCGCAAAGCCGGGCAGCGAGCGTCGGACTATTGCGCGCACGGGGTCGCGCGGGCAACGGCGTTCGCAGCCGCGTGGCGCACCGCAATGCGCTACGCTGAACTCGGTATTCATGGCTTCGCGGACGATCGTGATCGGGGACGTGCATGGCTGTCCCGATGAGCTCGAAGCGCTGCTCGGCGCTTGCGGGCACGATCAGGGCGATGACGTCGTGCTGACCGGCGATGTGATCGCCAAGGGGCCCGACTCGCGCACCGTGCTCGCGATGATGCGCGAGCTGCGCCTGCGTTCGGTCTGCGGCAATCACGACGCGCACGTGCTGCGCTGGAAGGCGGCGCGCGACGCGGGCGGTCCCATGGCGCGATTTTCGCCGACCCACGTGAAGCTCGCCGAGTCCTTCGATGTTGCGGACTGGTCGCTGCTCCAGAGCTTGCCGCTGCACCTCGCGCTCCTTGAGCACAACGCGCTGGTCGTGCACGCCGGGCTCGTGCCCGGAGTGGCGCTGGCCGCGCAGGACCCTTCGCTCTTGATGAACCTGCGCAGCGTGCGCGCGGACGGCACGGGCTCGAAGCGTCCCGACGAAGGCGTCGCGTGGGGCAGCTTGTGGCACGGGCCGGAGCTGGTGCTGTTCGGGCATCACGCGAGCGCGGGCTTGCAGGAGTATCCGTTCGCGATCGGCCTCGATACCGGCTGCGTCTACGGCGGTAAGCTCAGCGCGCTGATCCTGCCGGAGCGCCGCTTGGTGTCGGTCCCGGCCAAGCACGAGTACTCGGTGATCGCGCGCGAGTCGGCTACGTGAGCGCGAGCGATCGGACGCGGAGCGAGAGCGAACGGCCGCGTGTGGCCGCAGGCTCGCTCTCGGAGCTGCGCGCAGGCGAGGTGCGCGTCGTCTCGTTGATGAACGCCGTACCGCGCTTTCCGCGCGGCATCCCGATCGAAGCGCTGGTGCTGCGCGATGCCGCGGGCGTCCCGCGCGCGTACTTGAACCGCTGCCGGCATCTACCGATCCCGCTCGATGGCGCGTCGCGCGACTTCCTCACGCCGGATGCGAAGCTGCTCGAATGCCGCACGCACGGCGCGCTCTATCGCTTGGACGACGGCATGTGCGTCGAAGGCCCGTGCGAAGGCCTGGCGCTCTTGCCGCTCGAGCTGGTCGTCGAAGGCGACGAGCTCTATCTCATCGCAGCGTTTTGATTTGCTTCGGGCGCGACCGAAGTAAACGCCGCCGAGCTGCCGCGCGGTCCGAGCGTGGCCCACGGGACGTTCTCGCTGTGCTCGAGCACTTGCTTGCGCGCGGTCAGCACTTCGCAGCCGCTCTCCGTGACGAGCACGGTGTGCTCGAACTGCGCCGAGAGCGAGCCGTCGGTGGTGATGACGGTCCAGTCATCGTCGAGCACGCGCGTCTCCCAGTGCCCGATGTTGATCATCGGCTCGATCGTGAAAATCATCCCGGACTTCATCCGCTTGCCGGTGCCGCGCTTGCCGTAGTGCGGCACTTGCGGGGCCATGTGGAACTCGCGTCCGATGCCGTGACCCACGTAGTCGCGCACGACCGAGCAGCCGAGGCCTTCGGCGTGATCTTGAATAGCGGCGCCGATGTCGCCGATCCGCGCTCCGTCGCGGACCTCTGCGATGCCGAGCTCGAGGCAGCGGCGCGCGGCTTCGACCACGCGCTTGGCCTGCTCGGTGGCGGTGCCGACGTAGAACGTCGCGCTCGTGTCGCCGTGAAAGCCGTTCTCGCGCGGGTAGTACGTGGTGACGTCGACGTTGACGATGTCGCCGTCGCGCAGCACCTGCTTGCCCGGGATCCCGTGGCACACGACCTCGTTGACGCTCGTGCAGACGCTCTTCGGGAAGCCGCGGTAGTTGAGCGGCGACGGCCAAGCGCCCTGCGCCAACGTGAGATCGTGGACGATCGTGTTGATATCGTCGGTCGTGATGCCCGGCTCGATGTGCCGGCCGACCGCGACCAGGGTTTCAGCGGCGAGCTGACAGGCGGTGCGCATGCGCTCCACCGCTGCGGAAGTGATGATCTCGATGTTGCTCATCGGCAATTTCGTGAGGGCCCAGAATCAGGCGGCCAGCTGCGGCCGGACGCAGGATCCAGCACCCCGCTGAGGCTAAGGCGCTCAAGCAGGTGGAGCAACCTCAGCGGATCGCGCTCTAGAGCGACGACATCAGCATGATCACGCCGATGCACGCGCCGAGGAACACGAAGCCGAGCACGAACAGGCGCGGTGCGGTCCACTTCTCTTCTTCTTCGGCGATGCGCTGTTTCTCGGATTCGCTCACGACGCTGCTCCTTGGCGAGTTCGTCCGCGGTGTAACCGCGCGGTTGTCACAGGTCAATCGCACGCGAGCGAAGGCAAAAAAAAGCCCGACGGGGGCACCCGCCGGGCAAAGCTTCATCTCGCGATTGGGACCGTTAGCTCACCCGAAGTCGAGCTCGTTCGGGTCGACGTCGACTTGCTCGCCTCCGAACTTGGCGTGGGCTTCGGCTTCAAGGTCGTCAAGGCAGAACCCGACCTTGTTCATCGGTTTAAGCTCCTCGCGTTCGAAGGCGGCAAAGGAGTCGTAGTTTTTGGCAGCGCTAAGCAGCATCGTTGTCATCCTCCAGGATCACAATTACCTACATCTTGCGACACAATACTACCTAAGATCACCTGCGGGAAGAAAGGCGCAAAGTTGCAGCCACGCGGTGCGAGCTGCGGGTGTTCGTTGAAGGTGTTCGTTGAATCGGGCGTGCCAAGCGCGCTACACCCTGCCCGCATGAGCCGGGTAGTCGCCATCTCGAATCAAAAAGGCGGCGTGGGGAAAACCACTACGGCGGTGAACCTCGCGGCGAGCCTGGCCATCGCCGAGCAGCGCGTGCTGTTGATCGACCTCGATCCGCAGGGCAACGCCTCGAGCGGTGTCGGCGTGATGGAGCGCAGCGCGGAGCGCTCGCTGTATCCGGTGCTGTTCGCCGAGGCGACGATCGATGAGGTCAAGCGCGGCACCGAGCTGCCGTATCTCGACGTGGTGCCTGCGTCGCGCGATCTCGCAGGCGTCGAGATCGAGCTCGCGACCGCCGATGAGCGCGCGACGCGCTTGCGCAGCGCGCTGGTGACGGTGCGCGAGCAATACGATTACGTGTTGCTCGATTGCCCGCCGTCGCTCGGCATCCTCACGCTCAACGCGCTGACCGCGGCCGACGTCGTGCTCGTGCCGATGCAAGCCGAGTACTACGCTCTCGAAGGCTTGAGCGATCTCGCCGGAACGATCGAGCGCGTGCGCGCATCGCTCAACCCCGAGCTGCAGATCGCCGGCGTGTTGCTGACGATGTACGACGCGCGCAACAACCTCTCGAACCAAGTCGCGGACGAAGTGCGCAAGCACTTCCGCGTGTTCGAGACGATCATCCCGCGCAACGTGCGCTTGGCCGAAGCGCCTTCCTACGGGCAACCGGTGATCCTTTACGATGCCGCCTCGCGCGGGTCGCACGGCTATCTGAGCCTCGCGCGCGAGCTGCTCGAGCAGCGCGGCGTGGTCGTGCTCGGCGTCGCCTGATTTCACATGGACCAGAACAAGAAACGGGGACTGGGACGCGGGCTTGATGCGCTGTTGCCGGCTGCGCCCACGCACGTCGCGCGCACGGTTGGGAGCCCGGACGCGTTCGTCGCGCGCATCG
>JAYUYY010000545.1:0-5043 GCA_043752225.1 Sandaracinaceae bacterium
GCTCGCCGTCCGCGATCATCGTGGCGATGGTCGCGTCGAAGATCTCGTCGAAGCCCTTGTCGGCGCGGAACCGGAACTCGTGCTTGAACAGCTTCGAGAGGCTCTGCACGCGCTCGCGCACGGTCGGCATGTCGACTGGGACGCCCGGGCGATGCAGCACCGCGAGCGCGACCAAGCCGCGCTCGACGAAGAAGTGCACGATGTGGTTCTTCGAAGTGTCGAGCTCGATGCGTTTGCGCTCGGGCACGCGGTAGCGCATGCCGTCGCCGACCGGCACCTCGCGACGATCGATCGGGATCGAGCCATCGCCGCCGTCGTGCACTTCGATCAGCTCGGCGTCGACGAACATCTGCGCCGCTTCACGCACCGCTTCGGGGCGCAAGACACCGTGCAGGGCCGTGCGCGGAGTGATCCGCGCCTCGGTCGCGATCAGCACGCGCAAGAGCTTTTGGCAGCGCATCAGCAGCTCTTCGTGCGCGATGCTGCGCCGGCGATCGCTGAGCAGCGCGAGCGCGGTCAGCGCGCCCGGGGTCACCGCGGTGACGCGATTGATCTCGTCCATCGCGCGGTTCGCGAGCCGCGTGATCACGGCGCGGCGCTTCGATGGCGAGAGCTCGTTCTCATCGCGCGGGATATCGAGATCATCGCGCACGTCGCCCAGCGTGAGCTCGCGGCCGACCTCGACGTGGATACGGCTGTAGCGATGGCGCAGCACTTCGGTCGTGCGCAAGAGGCCCGCGGCGTCTTCCTTCTGCTTCTCGGCGCCGCTCAGCTCCTGCTCGTACGAGCTGCTCTCGACGATCCGCTCGTAGCCGATGCTGACCGGCACGAAGAACACCTCGCGGCTCGGCAGCGAGAGCACGGCTTCGACGATCATGCTGAGCATGCCGAACTTGGGCTCGAGCAGCTTGCCGGTGCGGCTGCGCCCGCCTTCGAGGAACAGCTCGAGCGTGTAGCCGTCGCGCAGCAGCCGCCGCACGTAGGCTTCGACCACCGCGGAGTAGAGCTTGTCGCCCTTGAACGAGCGCCGGATGAAGAAGCCGCCGGCGCGGCGCAGGATCGGTCCGAGCGGGAAGAACGCCAGGTTGTCGCCGGCCGCGATCATCGGCATCTGCAGGTTCTGCGTGTAGAACACGAACGAAAGCACCAAGTAGTCGACGTGACTCTTGTGGCTCGGCAGCACGACGATCGAGCCCTTCTTACTGAGCTCCTTGAGGTGCCGAATGGCCTCGGGATCCATGTCGATGCCGGCGTAGATGCGGTGGAACACGCGATCGAGCAGCACCTCGAGGCCCTTGATCGTCGTGGTGTCGGGCGTCGCCTGGATCTCGCGCAGCATCTTGAGCACGCGGCGGTTGAGCGCGGCGCGATCCTCTTTGCGCTCGCCGGCCATGTGCGCGATCGCGCTCTGCAGCTTCGGGCTGCGCAGCACTTGCATGCGCTGGCGATCGGGCGGCTTTTGCGCGGGGCCGGTGGCGGTGCGGCGCTCGCGCTCGAGCCGGCGCAACATCGCGTAGATGATCCGGCGCACGTGCACTTCGTCCGAGAGTCCGGGCGTGGTCTCGAGGTAGCGCGTCAGATCGAGCGGCTCGCCGGCTTTGAGCTCGACGTGTTTGTAGTTGTAGAGGAACTGCCCGACGGTGCGCAGCGTGCTCGGCCACTCGCGCGGGCCGAGCAGCACGTCGAGCATCTGCGTGCCCTGCGTGTCGGGCCGGTTGGTCCAGACGAAGGTCTGCGGCACGAGCAAAATAGGTCGGTTGCGGCTGCGCTGCAGGCCGATCAGCGTGAGGATGTGATCGTCGCCTTCGCGCAACCCGCGACCGCCGCTCGCGCCGGCAGCGAAGTCCAGCATGCCCGGCGGCCGCTTCAGGAACAGCGCAGCGGAAGCGCCCTGCTGCACGGCTTCGGCGAGCTCTTCGCTCTCGTTCTTGGGCGAGCGCCGCGACAGGATGCGTGAGAAGCCGCCGTGCGTGGGGCTCAGCGTTCCGAGGCGCTGATCGTTGACGTAGCGAACCTCGGGCAACCCGAAGCGACGCGTCAGGTGATCGAGCGCGAGAAAGTCGACGAAGTTCAGGTTGCGAAGGATGTAGACGACAGTCCCGCGCTCGGCGTGCTCGCGCACGTTGCGGACCCAGTCTTCATCGACCTGGATGCGGTCGAAAAACCGGCGGTACAAGAACCGCAAGGCTGGATTGGGCTGGTAGCCCACGGTCGGCAGTGAATCGCGCGCCATGGAAACGCGGAATCTACCACACGATTACGGCATGGGATCGGCGTGTGGCTCTTTGCCCGGCTCTTGATCGGGATGAGCTTCGTGGTGCGGGTCGGCATGGGCGATCGGCAGCCAGACCCGGAACGTCGTGCCGCTGCTGATTTCGCTCTCGACCTCGATCGTGCCGTGATGCTCATCGACGATGCCGTGCACGATCGACAGGCCCAGCCCCGTTCCGACTCCGACGCCTTTAGTCGTGAAGCCCGGGTCGAAGATGCGCGCGACGTGTTCCTTGGGGATGCCCTTGCCGGTGTCCCGCATCTCGACCGCGACCCGATCCTGCGCGTGCCAGGTGCGGATGAAGATGTCGCCTTTGCCCTCGATCGCCTGCCCGGCGTTCACGAGCAGGTTCATGAACACCTGGTTGATCTGATCCGGGTGGCACTGGACGAGCGGCAGCGCGCCGTACTCCTTGTGCACTTGGATGCGGTGCTTGAGCTGGTGCTGCACGAGCACGAGCGTGTTGTCGATCGCGGTGTGCAGATCGACGCTGTCGACCGCGGCCTGATCGAGCCGCGCGAACTGGCGCAGGCTGCCGACGATGCCGACGATGCGCTCGACCGCTTGCTCGTTGATCGCGTTGAGCTTGACGCTGGTCTCGAGCAGCTTGCCGACGCGCCGAAGCCCTGCCGGATCGTTGCTGACGACCGCTTGCTCGACCGCATCGTGCAGCCGCTGCATCGAGCGCATCAGCGTGTCCGTGTTGCTCTTGATCGCGCCGAGCGGCGTATTGATCTCGTGCGCGACGCCGGCGACGAGCTGGCCGAGCACCGCCATCTTGTCGGCGTGCACGAGCTGCGCTTGCTTGCGCTGCAGCTCGAGCGTGCGCGCTTGCACCGTCTGCTCCATGTTCGCGTAGGTGCGATCGAGCTCTTCCTGAACGCGCTTGCGCTCGGACACGTCGCGAAACGCCGACAGCCAGAGCCAGCGGCCTTCGTACAGCACGGTTTTGCCCTGCGCTTCGATCGTCGCGGTGATCCCCGTTGGCCCGACGCCCTCGAACTCGACCGGCCCATAGGTGAGACCTTCCGAGGGCACGCGAAACACTTCGGGCTCGCGCAGCGTGGTCTTGTCGAACGCGCCATGCAGCTTCTGCATCGGCATGCCGATCAGCTGGTCGCGGCGATACTTCGTGATGCGCGTGGCCGCCGCGTTCGCGTAGCGGATCACCTGGTCGTGGATGAAGATGCCTTCGAACGTCGCATCGAGCAGCGTGCGCAGCAGCGCTTCGCTCTCTTCGAGCGCGGTGTTGCGTTGGCCGTGCGCTTCGTCGCTCGACATGGATCAGCTCGGGTGAATCGAGCCCGCGTGCGCGATGCGGCTGAAGTATTCGATGGTCTTTTCGAGCCCGATCTCGAGCGGCACCTCGGGCTGCCACGTGAAGAGGTTTTGAGCCTTCGAGATGTCGGGGCAGCGCTGCATCGGGTCGTCGATCGGCAAGGGCTTGTGCACGAGCGAGGTCGTCGAGCGCGTGAGCCGCACGATGATCTCCGCCAGCTCGCGGATCGTGCTCTCGCGCGGGTTGCCGAGGTTCACCGGGCCGGGGTCGCTCGGCACCGCCATCAAGCCGATCAGGCCGCTCACCAAATCGCTCACGTAACAGAACGAGCGCGTCTGATTTCCGTCGCCGTAGAGCGTGATCGGCTCGTTGCGCAGCGCCTGCAAGACGAAGTTCGAAACCACGCGGCCATCGTTCTCGTGCATGCGCGGGCCGTAGGTGTTGAAGATGCGCGCGATGCGGGTCTGCACGCCGAACTGTTGCGCGTACGAGACGGTCAGCGTCTCCGCGCAGCGCTTGCCTTCGTCGTAGCAGGCGCGCGGGCCGATCGGGTTGACGTGGCCCCAGTACGACTCCGTCTGCGGATGGATCTGCGGGTCGCCGTAGACCTCGCTGGTGGACGCGATCAGGATCCGCGCGTGCACGTCGCGCGCGAGGTCGAGCATGTTGAGCGTGCCCTGCACAGCGGTGCGGATCGTACGCACGGGATTGCGCTGGTAGTGCACGGGCGAGGCCGGGCAGGCGAGGTGGTAGATCTCGTCGACCTCCACCACGATCGGCTGCACGACATCGTGGCGCACGAGCTCGAAGCGCTTGTTGCCCAAGAGGTGCTCGACGTTGGCGCGCTGCGCGGTGAAGAAGTTGTCGAGGCAAACCACTTCGTGGCGCAGCTCGAGCAGCCGTTCGCACAAGTGGGAGCCGACGAAGCCTGCTCCGCCGGTTACGAGAATCCGCTTCTGCATAGGCTGCCTCTATACCGGGGTTGCGGCCCGACATCCAACTCGACGAAGCTACGCAGGACTGCAGGGGGTCGTGATGGTGGAGCGCTATCTCTTCGTAAAGCTCGCGTCAGAGCAATCGAACGACGAAGGGCGGCGCATCTGCGCCGAGATGGCGCGTGAGCTGGGCGGCCAAGCCGAGCTGCTCGGCCTGACCGTCGGGCTCCCGGCCGACGCCCCTGCGCTGGCGGCCTGGGACATGAGCCTCGTGCTGCGCTTTGCCTCGCTCGAGGCTGCCGATCGGTTCTTCGAAGGGCCGGCCTATCGCACGTTCACCGAAGGTTTTCTCGGTGCCTGCGGGCGCGTCATCAAAGCCTGGACTTTCGACGTGAACGGCTAACCCAAAAAAACACGCGCGTGTTTTGGGCGAGAGTTGATCGCCGAAAACACATGATTAGCGTTGAGCCAGGTCAGGGGCCGGGGATCGCAGGAACCCCGAGCAAACCCCGCCCCAGCAGCGAAAGCACAGGCAGGCGCGCACGCGCCGAAGGAGG
>JAYUYY010000546.1:0-5032 GCA_043752225.1 Sandaracinaceae bacterium
CAGCCCCCGAAGATCACGACATAACTGGTCGCCGTGTAGCTGGTCGTCGTGGCTTTCGAAACGCCGTCGCCGAAGACCTCGAGCTTGATGTCCCCCTCGGGCGATTCGCTGCGCACGTCGAGCTCGATGCGAACATCACGCGGCAGCGTGCGGCGCAACCACAGCGGCTTGTTCCGCGCGCCCATGACCCGCAGCTTGCCGTCGCGGATCGAGTACGAGCCGCCGGTGTTGTTCCAGTGCTTGCCGAGCTCCTTGCCCGAAAAGGTCTCGCGAAACCCTTCAGGACCGATCCCGGGATCGCCCTGCGGCGTGCAGGCGTGCGCGCCGATCAGTGCCCAGAAGCCAACAAGCCCGGCGTTTAAGAGTGCCCCGCAGCGCATCGCGCCGGACCGTACCAAACCGCATGGCAGACGGCGATCCCGTTGTCGCTCTAGTGTCCTGAGCTACGGCTTGGCCGGCATGTCGGTGCATCCGTCTTCGTCGTCGTCTTGGCCTTCGAGCGCTTCCACCGCGGGGCACAGATCGTCGATGTCGGGGATGAGGTCGTTGTCGTTGTCGGGGTCGGGACAACCATCGGCGTCCTCGAACCCGTCGGGATCTTCGGCGAGCGGCGGACACTTGTCCTCGTCGTCGTCGACGCCGTCGTGATCGCCGTCCGAGGGCAGCGGGGCGTACCACAGGCCGAACATCACCCGCGCGTCGGGCGCGCCGATCGATCCCACGAGCCCTGCTCCGCCGGCGAGGCTCAGCACCAGCTCACCCAAGCTCGCGCGCACGCCGATCTCACCTTCGAGCGCGCCGGCTTGCTTGGAGCGAAAGTCGCTCGCCCCGCGCAGCTCGAGCACCGCGCTCAGCGGATGCAGCGACGGCAGCGGAAGCTTGACCGCCGCGCCCAGCTGCAGCTCGCCGGTCAGCTTTGCGCCTTCGACGTGGCGCGGGTGCACGCGTTGCTCGTAGCCGATCATCCCGCCCAGGCCTGCGCCGAGCAGTTGGATGTCGAAGATCAAGCGCGCGCCGAGCCGGGTCGTGCCCTCGCCTGCGTACGCGGTATCGCCGCCGACCGGCAGCCGACCGTGCAGCTCGAGCGCGACGCCCGGACCGTCCTTCGGCATCAGCGGATCTTCGTTTGCCTCGCCGATGAAGCGGTAGCGCGCGGACAGCCACGGATCCGAGAGCGCGATCACCGCCAGGTCGCGATCGCCCGGCGTGACGGCTTCGCCGCTCTGGAAAAGCACGGCGGGCACGCGCGCTGCGATCGCCGCGCGCGTGCCGAGCCCGAGCTCCGCGCTCATGCTGCCGCCGATCCGATGCTGAACCGCGTCGCGCTCCGCACCACTCGGCAGCTTCAGCTCGAGCGGCGCATTGGCGTAGTCGATAAACACGCCAAAGCTCGTACGCATCGGCCCCGGCGTCGCGCTGCCCGGTACACCGAGAAAGCCGTTGGCATCGAGCGCCGGCACGAAGCGCTGCACATCGAGCGCTCGGCTCTGCGCGGCGGCACGCGTCGGCGCGCTGCTCATCAGCAGCACCATCAGCGCAGCGAGCGAGCTCGCGTACGCAGTCAAAGCTCTAAGAACGCGCTGCTGCCCAAGGACAAGCGTCATGGGAGCGATGCTAATTCATTCTTCGACGAGATCGCGCGTCACGAGCGGCAGCCGGCGCACAGCCCGAGCATTGAGCGGCGGCGACGGCGCCTCCACCACCGGGTCGGCTGCGCTCTCCACCGCATCCTCGTCCGCGACATCGGGGACGAGCAGCGCAGGCGAGATCGCTGCGCGCGGCGCAGCCAGTATGTCGGTGTCATCGTCTTCGGTGTCGATCGCGACCTCGCCTTGAAGCGACTGATCGAACAAATGGCGCGCCTTCACGTTGCCCATCGCGGCCAGCATGCTGTCGCGCGCTTGCGGGGCGAAGGTCTCGATCTCGGTCAGCAGCGCCTTCATCCGCTTGCGCTTGAGCTGCTCCTGCGAGCCGCACAGGTTGCAGGGCAAGATCGGGAAATGCATCAGCTCGGCGTAGCGCGCGAGCACCGCTTCCTTCGCGTACATCAACGGGCGGATCACGGTGTGCTTGCGATCTCGGCTGAGCAGCTTCGGCGGCATCGAGGCGAGCGCGCCGGTGTACGTCAGGTTCAAGAGCAAGGTCTCGATTGCGTCATCGCGATGATGCCCGAGCGCGATCTTGGTGCAGCCGAGCTCGCTCGCCGCGCGATACAAGATGCCGCGGCGCAAGCGCGAGCACAGCGAACAGTACGTCTTGCCGGCCGGGATGTGCTTGATGACGACGCTGTACGTGTCCTCCCGCAGGATCTTGTGCGCGTAGCCGGAGGCTTGCAGCCAATCGCGCAGCGGCGCCCCGTCGTAGCCCGGCTGTTGCTGATCGAGGTGGACTGCGAGCAACTCGAAGTCGAACGGCGCTTTGCGGCGAAAGCGCTCGAGCAGCTGCATCATCGCGTAGCTGTCTTTGCCGCCGCTCATGCAGACCATCACGCGGTCGCCGGGCTCGATCAGCGAAAACTCGCTGATACAGCGGCCGAGCGCGCGTGCGAGCTGCAGCTCCACCACGTGCAGCTCGCCTTTCGGCGTCGGATTCGGCTGTGCGGCGGGCTTCACGGGGCTGCGATGTAGCACTGGGGTCCTGCGCCGGCTAGCGCGCGCCAGCCGCGCGCTCTGCTGCATACCCGCTCGCTCTCAACTTGAAAGGCGTTCCACCCGCGGGGTACACACCGCCCACTATGAGCTTGCGGCTGCACAACACACTCACCGGCCGCGTCGAGCCACTCACGTTGGTCGAGCCCGGACACGTCCGCGTCTACGTCTGCGGCCCGACCGTTTACGACTACGGCCACATCGGTCACATGCGCTCGGCGATCACGTACGACGTGCTCGTTCGACACCTGCGCAGCTCCGGCAAGCAGGTCACGTTCGTGCGCAACATCACGGACATCGACGACAAGATCATCGCGCGCGCCAAAGAGCGCGATCAAACGCCGAGCGACCTCGCGGGCTTCTTCGAGCGCAGCTACCAGCAAGACACCGAGACGCTCGGCTTGCTCGCGCCCGATCACCAGCCGCGCGTCAGCGATCACCTGCCAGAGATCATCGCGCTGATCGAGCGCTTGATCGCCCAAGAGAAAGCTTATGTCTCCTCGGGCGACGTGTATTTCCACGTCGCGTCGTTCGCCGAGTACGGCAAGCTCTCGCATCGCAAGCTCGACGACCTCGAGCTCGGCCGCAGCGGTCGCCTCGACGACGGGGAGCAGCAGCGGAAGAAGCACCCGGCGGACTTCGCGCTGTGGAAGAGCGCGAAACCCGGCGAGACCTCGTGGGAGAGCCCGTGGGGCGCAGGCCGTCCGGGCTGGCACATCGAGTGCTCGGCGATGAGCATGCGTTACCTCGGCGAGACCTTCGACATCCACGGCGGCGGCCTCGACTTGGTGTTCCCGCACCACGAAAACGAGATCGCGCAGTGCGAGGCCGCAACCGGCAAGCCGATGTGCGGCGCCTTCGTTCACCACGGCTTCGTCGAGGTGAACAAAGAGAAGATGAGCAAGAGCCTGGGCAACTTCGTCACTGCGCGGCAGTGCTTCGAAGCGATCGAGCCCGAGGCCATGCGCTACCTGATGTTGACGGTGCACTACCGCGCGCCGCTCGGTCTCGACTGGGCGCTCGACGATGCCGGCAAGGTGACGGCCTTCCCGCAGATGGAAGACGCCGAGCGCCGCGTCGAGTACCTCTATCGAACCAAGGTGCGGCTCGCGGAGATCCCGGAAGCGCGCATCATCGAGACCGGCGCTGCGTCGGCCGAGCTGCTCGCGTTCTCGCGCGAGCTGACGCGCGCGCTCAACGATGACCTCAACATGCCGATCGCGCTGGCCGTTCTGGCCGAGCTCTTGAAGAACACAAACGAGCTGGTCGAGCGCGCCTTGGCCAAAAAGGGTCAAGTGCCGCGCGCATCGGTCGAGTCCGCGCGCGAAGCGTTCGAGCTCGTCGGGCGCGTGCTCGGCCTCGGCACGCAGGATCCAGCGCCGCTGCTCGAGCGCGTTCGCAGCCGGCGCGCCAAGCGCTTGGGGCTGACCGAGCGCGAGGTGGAGGCACAAATCGCTGCGCGCATTCAAGCCCGCGCCGACAAGGATTTCGC
The DNA here is from genome assembly GCA_043752225.1 of Sandaracinaceae bacterium. GTDB lineage: Bacteria > Myxococcota_A > Polyangia > Polyangiales > JAFGIB01 > JAYUYY01. Next base: position 4,141 of record JAYUYY010000546.1, read on the forward strand.
CCGCGCCGACGCGATCCGCGCTGAGCTGCTCACGCGCGGCGTCGAGCTCATGGACAGCCCGACCGGAACGAGCTGGCGCATCGATTAATTATCGGGCGAGCGTGCGCCGTTCTCCACCCACTCACGAGGTTCGCTGCGCTCACACGTCACGGCGAGCAGCTATGTGGCTGTGTAGTTCCGCTCACCACACGAAGCCTTTGCCATAGGGCCACACGAACGCGGTCGATATTCTTAGTGCTTTTCGGGCACTCTGTTTCTACGCATGGCGACTCCGGAACCGATCGCAACCGGGACTCTGGCGAAAACGCCCTTGCCGCATCTGCTGGTCTACCTGGATCAGAAGAAGCTGTCGGGCACGCTCGCCCTTTGGCCGGATGACACCGCGAGCATGAGCGGCCAAGACCGCGTGCTCTTCTTGAAAGGCCGCCCGGTCGCGGCGCGCTTGATGCTCGGTGCGACCGCGCTGCGCGACGGGCTCTTGCCGCTCTTCGCGCGCACGCAAGCGCCTTACGCGTTCTACGAGGGCAACCTGCTCGGCGACGATCGCGTCAGCGGGCGCGTCGATCCATTCGCGTTGATCATGGACGCGCTGCGCGCCGAGCACCGTCTCGATGTCGTGGCCACCGTGCTCGATCGCTTGGGCACGCAGAAGCTCCGGATCCAGCCCGGCGTCGAGCTCGAGCGCTTCGATCTCACACCGAGAGAGCGAGGCCTTGTCGAGCTGTTGCAGGCCGAGCCCGCGGATGTCGCCTCGCTGGTGCGTGTGAGCGGGATCGACGCGGCTACCGGTCGTGCCGTCCTGTATGCGCTCGCGATCACGAAATCGATCGCCCCGTACACCAGCGATGCGAAGACCGCCTCGGCGCAAACGCGCTCTTCGCCGCCACCGGCT
>JAYUYY010000547.1:0-12183 GCA_043752225.1 Sandaracinaceae bacterium
CGCCGCCAACTTCAGCGCCGTCCGACAACTCGCGTTGGGACTACTCAAGCAGAGAACCGAACGAAAGGTCGGAATCAAGATACGACGCAGCCTCGCCGGCTGGGACCACGCCTTCTTGCTCCGCACGATCGGCTTCAACATAGAAGATTAAGATGCGATGCCCGAGGGCCAGACCCAGCCGTTTCACTTCGGGTCCAGCGTCGAGTTCGATGCAGAGCTGTGCGACCGATGCCCTGCTCGCGCAGACTGCACCGACGCATCGCCCGGGCACGGCCGCACCGTTTCCATCGCCGACAACGAGGCGCTACAGAAGCGTCTGCGTAAGCTCACGCAGACCGCCGCCGGACGACAACATCTCCGAGAGCGCGTCCCGGTCGAGCACATCCTCGCTCATGCCGGTCGCCGACAGGGTCGGCGCGCACGCTACATCGGTACGCGAAGAAATCTCTGGGATTGGAGACGCGCATCCGCGATCACCAACCTCGAGACGATTCACCGACAGCTCGCTCCAGCACCGAGTGTTCGAAGGGCCGCGTGATTGTTAGGCATTCAAACCGTTCGGTGTTCTAGGGTCGCGCACCTTCATGCAAAGAGAACGATGTTTCGTGACTCGACTCGGATGGCTGGCTCGCGCACTGCTCATCGTGCTGCTCTGCGCCGCGGGCTGCTCCGATGGAGCGCGACGCGACGAGTCGTCCGATGCCGGTGCGCCGGATGCGATGACCGACGCGAGCCTCGATGTCGATGGCGGCGCGCACTCGCTGGACGGCGCCGTGCTCGGTGGCGAAGACGCAAGCACGCCTTCCGGCATGGACGGTGGCGATCGTATGGATGGCGCGCGTCCGGAGTCGGATGCGGAGACAGACCTCGACGCAGCCGTCAGCCTCGACGCAGAAACCGATCCTGACGCGGACGGCGATTGCGCTCCGTCTCAGTACTGTGGGAACGAGGGGATCTGCGTCGCGTATGCGCAGGAGCATCAGTCCTGCGCGGACGGCGAGCCCTGCGCGAACGGGCTCTACTGCGCTGCGGACGAGTGCACTCGTTTCACGCACGACGAATGTCCGTGCGCGGACGATGAGGTCTGCGTCGATCTCGTAGACGCGCGCGAGTGCCGCGTGCCGATCGCGGCCGGCGAGCTTTGCGAGGGCACCACGCCCTGCATCGCGCCGCTGGTCTGCGCGCAGAACGGAGGACCCGAGCTGCGGTGCGTGTCGCGAGCGGAGCTCGGGGAGCCGTGCTTGTCGCGCGGCTGTGTCCCCGGCCTGCAGTGCTTGCTCCTGGCGGACGTCACTTGCCAGCCCTTCATCGAAGAGCACGAGCCGTGCAACGGGATCTTCTTTGGCCAATGCAAGGCGCCGCTGATCTGCGCGTGGAACGACACCTGCGTGCAACCCGAGCAGCCGATCGGAGGCCCGTGCAACGTGCTGGATCCCGCGACGTGCGCCGACGGACTGTACTGCGATCGCTCGGTTCAAACGTGCCAGCCGCTCGTCGATGAGGGCTCGCTGTGCAACTACGGCTGGCTCGGCGCGAGCGGTTGCGAAGAAGGCTTGTACTGCGCGTGTGACAACGGCATGTGCAGCGGCATCAATCCGGACGCGCCCTCCGACCATGAGCTCTGCGCGCCCACACTGCTCGACGGCGCGGACTGCGCGCGCAGCGAGGAGTGCGCCTCCAGGTATTGCAAAGCGGGCAAGTGCGAGCCCCTACCCGCAGGCGCATCGACCTGTGATTGATGGTGCCCCGAAAGTGCTACTACTCATGGCAGCGCCTTTCGAATCCTGATCGGCTTGCTGATCCCCGCATCCGCGTGCGCGAGTGATCGAGGGCAACGGCCGCGTCATGGTTCGCGAACCGCCTTCGAGCGCGGGCGATCGGCGGTGCTGGAATCCGCCGAATCGTCTTCGCTCGGCGAATCGGGGATGCTCTCGTGCGCGCGGTGATCGATCCGCGCGGCGCTCTTCGCGAGCTTGACGTAGCGCAGGTGCAGGTGATCGAGCTCGCGGTCCGCGAGCGCCTCGATATCGATCAAGCGATTGGAAGCGCCTTCGATCGCCGCGATCAGCTCGTTGAGCTTGAGCTGGATCGCGCGCGTATCTTTGTTCTGCGCGTGCTGGATCACGAAGACCATCAGGAACGTCACGATCGTCGTCGCGGTGTTGATCACGAGCTGCCAGGTCTCGGAGAACTGAAACGGTGGGCCGAACGCTGCCCAAACCACGATGCTTAGAAACGCCAGGCCGAAGGCCCAGAAGCTCCCGGTTGCGACGCTGGTCTTGGCCGCAACGCGCTCGAAGACATCCTCGATCTGCTCGCTCAATTTCATGGCCGCGCATGGTCGCGCATCCACGCCGGTCGCGCGAGAATCTCAGCGTGAAGAAGGCCCGCAAAAATGTCCCAAAGACGATCGATTCAAGACCAAAACCGTCCCGTTCCGGGCGTTTAATCTCATCGACCGACCGCTTACAGCAATCGATCCCGATCGGTGTTACTTCGAGCGCGTGAACGGTGCCGTCAACGGACTGAACGACCGCATCGATCTCGAGAAGAAGTTCGTGTTGTGGCTCTTTGCGTTGCTCGCGGTCGGTTGCGCCGCGTACGCGATGCTCGAAGCCCAGCGCACGGGCCCCTCGACGATCGCGCTGATCGGCGCGCTCGGCGCGCTCGGCGCGGTGATCGCGCACTACATGTTGTTCAAGCCGATCCGCCAGCTGGTCGTGATGGCGAACGCGGTCGGCTCGGGTGATTACAGCGGGCGTCTCGGCTTCAAGCGGCGCGATGAGATCGGCGCGCTCGCGGACGAGATGGACGCGATGTGCGATCAGCTCCAGGCCGCCGGGGAAGCGTCGGAGGCACACATCACCGCGCTCGAGCAGCTGCGCCACTCCGACCGCGTCGCGACGCTCGGCCGGCTCGCTTCCTCGGTCGCGCACGAGCTCGGCAATCCGCTCAACGTGATCGAGCTGCGCGCCCATCTGATCACTTCGAGCGACGTGACCACGCTCGAAGAGGCGCAGCACAACGCGCGAGTGATCGTGGAGCAGACGCGACGCATGACGCGCATCATCGGCGAGATCCTTTCGTTCGCGCGCGTGCGGCCCGCCAACATCACGCGGCTCAATCTACTGCCAGTGTTGCGCCAGGCGATCGCGCTCTCGGAGCACACCTCGAAGAAGCACAGGACGAGCATCGTGCTCGACATGCCCAAGACTGCGATCGAGCTCGACGGGGATTCCGACAAGCTCCTGCAGGTCTTCGTGAACTTGGTGATCAACGGCGTCGAAGCGATGAGCAGTGGTGGGACGGTCAACGTCAGCGTCAGCCAAGAGACGCGCGGCCCGATCGACGATCCCTATGGCGAGCATCGCGACTACGTGTGCATCGACGTGCTCGACCACGGTCCGGGGATGGCCGAAGACGTCGTAGCCAAAGTGTTCGAGCCGTTCTTCTCCACGAAGATCGCAAACGGCGGCACGGGCCTTGGGCTGTCGGTCGCGCAGGGCATCGCGCGCGAGCACGAAGGTTGGATTAGCGTTACGAGCACGCCCGGAAAAGGGTCGTGCTTCCGAATCCATTTGCCGAAGCAGGGGCGTAAGGGTGGTGATGTCGATGCAAGCTAAGCTGCTCCTAATCGACGACGACGTCGCGGTTTGCGATGTGGTCAGCGCTACGCTCACGCGGCGCGGTTTCAACGTCGTCTCCGCCAACTCGGGCGCCGATGCGTTGCTCGCGCTCAATCGCGAAGACTTCGACATCGTAGTGTCGGACTTGAACATGCCCGGCATGTCGGGCCTGGAGCTGTGCAGCCACGTCCACGCCAGCTGGCCGGATCTGCCGCTGGTGCTGGTCACCGCGTTTGGCAGCATCGAGACGGCGGTCGCGGCGATCCGCGCCGGCGCCTACGACTTCATCGCCAAGCCGATCCAGATGCCGGAGCTGCTGCTGACGCTGGCGCGCGCGCTCGAGCATCGCCAGCTCAAGGTCGAGAACAAGCAGCTGCGCGACACGGTCGCGCGGCATAAGCCGCCGGGCGACATGATCGGCGAGAGCCCGGTGATGCAAGAGGTGTATTCGATGCTCGGCCGGCTGGTCGACACCGACGCGACCGTGCTGATCACGGGCGAGAGCGGCACCGGCAAGGAGCTCGTCGCACAAGCGATTCATCGCCAAGGTCCGCACAAGGACGGCCCGTTCGTCGCGCTCAACTGCGCGGCGTTCCCGGACACGATGCTCGAGAGCGAGCTATTCGGGCACGTGCGCGGCGCGTTCACGGATGCGAAGGCCAATCGCAAGGGCCTCTTCCAGCAGGCCAACGGCGGGACGCTCTTCCTCGACGAGATCGGCGAGATGACGCAAGCGACGCAGGTCAAGCTGCTGCGCGCGCTGCAGGAGCGCAAAGTGCGGCCGGTGGGCGGCGATCGCGAGATGCCGTTCGACGCGCGCATCGTGTCGGCGACGAGCCGCGATCTCGAGACCGACGTCGCCGAGCAGCGCTTTCGCGAAGATCTTTATTACCGCATCAACGTGGTGCGAATTCACATGCCGCCGCTGCGCGCGCGCGGCCACGACGTGTTGCTGATCGCCGAGCACTTCGTCGCGCGCTTTGCAGAGCACTTCAAAAAGCAGGTCGCGGGCATCACCAAGCCGGCGGCCGAGAAGCTGCTCGCGTATAGATGGCCCGGCAACGTACGTGAAGTGCAGAACTGCATGGAGCGCGCGGTGGCGCTGACGCAGGGCGAGAGCATCACGCTCGAGGATCTGCCCGCTCACATCCGCGAGTTCACGGGCAGCGCGTTCGTGCTGCCGCTCGAGAACCCGCTCGAGCTGCTGCCGATGGAAGAGGTCGAGAAGCGCTACGTGCTGCAAGTATTGCAAGCGCTCAACGGCAGCAAGACGCAAGCTGCGATCTCGCTCGGGTTCGATCGCCGCACGCTGTACCGCAAGCTCAAGACCTACGGCGTGGATTGACTCGATCGGACTACCCCACCTGAGCTTGGGACGATCGCGTTGGGACGTTTTGTCCCGACGCTCGAAAGTTTTGCCGAAGCCCCCGGGCATTCACCCGGCATTAGTGTACGGCACGCCTTATGCAAGGGCGCCGGGCATGAAAATGTTCATCACCACAACGACAGCGACCGCGCTGCTTGCGTTGGGATGCGGAAGTAGCTTTCCCGTGCCCACTCAGCAGATGGCCGACGTCCAATCCGCAAATCGCAGCGCCAACGAGCTTGGGGCGCAGAACAATCCCAAGGCGCAGCTTCACTTGAAGCTCGCCGAGGAACAGATGAAGCAGGCGCAAGCCGCGATCGAAGACGACGACAACGAGAGCGCCGAGCGCCTCTTGATGCGCGCCAAGTCCGACGCAGAGCTCGCGGTCGCGTTGACGCGCGAAGACGCTGCGAAAGCGCAAGCGGGCAAAGCGGTCGACCAGTCGAACGCGCAAAAATCCACCAATGCAGACCTAGGGGCAGCGCAATGAACACCTCCATCCTCTTCAAGACCGGACTCGCATTGGCGATCGCAGGCATGGCGTTCTCAGCGGGCTGCGCGACAGCCGCACCGCCGACTGACTTGCTCAGCGCACGTGCATCGTACGCTCGCGTACAGAATGGCACCGCGGCCAAGTACAACCCCTCGGACCTCCACACCGCGAAGAAGGCGCTCGATGCCGCCGAGAAGTCCTACTTGGACGACGGCGACACTGAGTTGACGCGCGCGCTCGCGTACACGGCCGACCGCCGTGCGCAGATCGCCGAGGCGCGTGCGAACGCGACGCAGGCGACCGAGAGCCAGCAAGAGACCGTCGAGGGCATGCACGCGGCTCAAACCGCGCAGGTGAAGGCGCAGTCGGCGCAGCTCGGCCGTGCGAACGACCAGCTCGCGGCGCAAGGCCAAGCGATCCTGACCAAGGATCAGCAGATCGCGGCCGAAAAGGAGGCGCGTGCAGCCGCTGAAAAGCGTGCCGCGCAATCGGCTGCTGACCTCGCGAAGCTCGCTACGGTGAAGCAAGAGCCGCGCGGCCTGGTGATCACGCTCTCGGGCGGCGTGCTGTTTGCGTCGGGCAAGTCGGAGCTGCTTCCGGAAGCTCAGGTCAAGCTGAACAGCGTCGCAGAGGCGCTCACACAGCAAGATCCCGACTCCAAGATGATCGTCGAAGGCCACACGGATTCGCAGGGCGGGGCGAGCTTCAACCAAGACCTCTCGCAGCGCCGCGCTCAAAGCGTGCGCGACTATCTCGTCTCGCGCGGTGTCGCTTCGGACCGCGTGACGTCACAAGGTTTTGGCTCGTCGCGCTCGATCGCAGACAACAAGTCGGCTGAGGGTCGCGCCAACAACCGTCGCGTCGAGATCGTGGTCACGCCCAAGTAATCTCCGGCGTGAGCTGAGCGCGCTCGCTGAAACGCGGGACGCTCATTAGGAAATCGCGTTGGTAGCCGAGCGCTACCAACGCGATATTCTTTTAAAGGGACTTGAGCAGCAGCCCGACTATGCCGGCCGCGAGGATCACGAGCGGCTCCTGCACCTTGAAACGGGTGAGCACTCCGAACGTGGCCACGCAGATCAGGACGGTCGGCACGTCGATCAGCGCGCGGCGGCCCAAGACGAACGCCGCACCGGCGATCGCTCCGGTCGCTGCAGCGGTCACGCCCATCACGAAGGCCTTTACGCCCTTGCTCTCGGAGTAGCGGCGAAAGTACGGCGCGGGCAACACGGTGAAGATGTAACAGGGCACGAACGTGCCGAGCGCAGCGATCGCGGCGCCGACGGGTCCAGCGACCAAGTAGCCGATGAACGCGACCGTGATCACGACCGGACCTGGCGTAATCATCGCGACCGCGACCGCGTCGAGAAACTGCTGGTTGGTCAGCCACTGAAAGTGCTCGACCACGCCGCCACGTAAAAAGGGAACGATCGCGAGGCCGCTGCCGAAGACGAACGCGCCAGCTTCGGTGAAGTACGTAGCGATGTGCCAGAGCGTCTGCGAATCCGCGGGGCCGTGCAGGCCGGTGACAAGCGACGGCGGTAGGAGCAACGCAGCAGCTACGACGGGCGCCGTGGCCGTGGGCGTTTTCGGCGGCGGCCACGAGCGCACGATCAACATCACGATGCCGCTCGCGATCACGACCCACACCAGCTCGGACTCGGTCCATGCGGTCACCGCAGCGTTCACACCGAAGATCGCCCACGCGAGGTTGTCCTTCGACAGCGTCGACTTGATCAGCTTGTGTGCGCCGCGCGCGATCAGCGCGATGACCGCCGCGCCGATGCCGTAGAACGCGGCCTGCATGCCCGGCACGCCGCCAAAGTGCACGTAGAGCCACGCCAGCGCGACCACCATCAGGAAAGACGGCAGCACGAACGCAGCACCGACCAGCGCGGCGCCGAACGCACCGCCGCGCACCCAGCCGAGATAAATCGCGAGCTGCGCCGCGAGCGGACCGGGTGCGAGCTGCGCGAGCGCGAGGCCCTGCGTGTAGTCGTCCTGGGTGACCCAGCCGCGCTGCTCGACGAGATCGCGCTGCATGTAGCCGACGAGCGCGATCGGACCGCCGAAGCCGAGCGCGCCGAGCCGGAGAAAGTACAGGACGAAGTCCCGCAAACGAGCATCGTGATTGCTCAAGCCGATTTTCCATTCCATACCGCGGCAGTGTGAGCGGCGCGCTCGAATCGTGCGTTGACCTCATCCCACTGGATGTTGGCAAAGAACGCATCGATGTAGCGCGCAGCAGCTGCACCAAAATCGATATGATAGCTGTGCTCGTACATGTCCATGACGAGCAAGGGAACGGATGTCGCAAGCGTTTGGGTGTGATTGCCCGAGCCGATCGTACGCAAGCTGCCGCTGTCGAGCTCGTATCCGAGGATGACCCAGCCGCTGCCTCCGCCGAGCCCGGCACCCGTCGCGCGGAAGTGCTCTTCCCAGCGCGACGACGCTCCGTACGTTTGGGCAAGCGCGCTCTCGATCGCTCCGGAGCGACGACCGTCACCGCCCAGGTTCCCGAAGTACGCCTCGTGCAACGTCTTCGAGTTGCGGAACGTCAGCTCACGCTCGCGCAACGCAGCGACGACGAAGGGCGGCGTGTCTGCGTTGCTCTTCGCCAGCTCTTGCTCGGTGCGATTCAGGTTTTTGACTGCACCTCCGTAGTTGTTCTCGTGATGTGAGACGACCAACCGTTCCGACAAGCCTCGAAGCGCTTTCGGATCGAAGGGCAATGGGATGGTCGTGTGATCTGCGGCAAGCGCGCGTGTCGGTTCCATGGAGCTCGCTCCTCGTTCTGGTGTTGTTTTGGTCAGCTGCGCTGCCGACGGTCCCGCACATCCGACTGCTAGAGCGGTTCCGCCGACAACGAGCGCGGTCATGCATTCGCGTCTCGTCAGAGTCTGGTCGTTCATGGGGTCGTCTCCTGAGCGAAGTGAGCGAGCACTTCATCGAAAAGCGTCAGGCCGCGAGCCAAGCGCGCTTCGTCGCTCGCGTGCAAGCGCGTGAGGCCGTCGATCAGCGCAGCCACGCCGGCCGCTTCGCTGCGATTGAACTTCGCGTCTTTGAGATCGATGTCGTGGATGATCTCGGCGACCGCGCGCAACCCGGGACGCCGCAGCTGAAAGCTACGGCACAGCGTCTCGAACGTGCAGTCTTCGCCTTCGTGCGAAAACTCGGCGTCGAACATATCGAAGCGCAGCTCGTTCGCTTCGGGCACGTAGCCTTTGGCAGGCACGAATTTGAAGATGCCCTCGGGATCGATGAAGCGTTGGATCAGCCACGCGCTCGCGATCCGATCGACCTTGATTCCGGTGCGCGTAACCCACGTGCGGCCGCGAACCGATGAGGTGTCGTAGCGAGTCGGCCGCGCAGGCGCTTGCTTGGGCGCAGCGTCCAAGCGCTCGCGCGCACGGGCCACCAGCGTCTGCGCATCCGCGCGCTTGCCGGCGTGGAAGAAGTCGAGCAATGCGACCTCTTCGAGGCGTCGGTCGAGCTTGCCGACCGCGATCTCGAGCTCGCGGCGCTTGTCGCCCTTGAGGTTCACCGCTTTGCCCTTGGCGAGCGCGCGCGCGTCTTGGCTGATCGCTTCGTAGTCGACGTTCCGCGCCACGCGGAAGAGCTCCTCCACCTCGGCATCGGAGACGCCGGAAAGAAAAGCGGCTTCCACGATCGTGGCTTCGCCCTGACTGTCGAGGATCTCCCTGCGTACCCAGTGCAAGTCCTCGAGCGCGGTGTCCGATCGCGGCAAGACGTACACCGAATTCTTGAGCGCCACGGCGCCGATGCCCGCCAAGCGCCGCCAGACCTTCACCCGCAGGTGGCTGGGGTGCGACGGCAGCTGATGCATCAGCAGGAACCAGCCGCGGCGCGCAGCCTTATCCGAGGGGGGCTTCGACATGACGCGATTCTATGTAACATCTGTTTTTTGCAATCGAAAGATTCACAACAACTGTTGCGGAGACGAACATGACCTTCTCGCTGGCGCCGCACAACAGTCCACTAGAGTACTGCTCGTCATGCCGTTCATCGACGCCGATGGCCTGAAGGGAGCGGCGGAGACGCGACCCGAACGCGTCCCGCACTCAAGCCATCCCTGACCATGCCCGAACGTCTGGCTGCGCACGGCGAGCGCCGGTGTGCGCTCGAGTGGGAGCGCCGGCCTAAACACTCTGCGTGTTAGGTTAACGGCGAGGTCATTTCGTGCGCGCCGACAGTCTGCGACTCAGATTCTCGATTCTGTTGGTGACCCTCGCCATCGCGTCGAGCGCAGACGCGCAACAGGCGTTCGGAGTGCTTCGCGCAACCGGTCCTGGCATGACGGCCGGTCTGTGATGGGCAAGCTTTCCACCGATGCGATCACGCTCGCCGACGAGGAGGGCGATGTTGCGTTACCTCCGCCGGTGGTGATTGGTTCTGTCGTCGGCGGCAAGTACGTCATCAAGCGCGTGCTCGGCGCCGGCGGGAACGGCGCGGTCTACGAAGGCGAGCACACCGCGGTCGGTCATCGCGTCGCGATCAAAGTCGTTCACCCCACGCTTGCGAGTCGCACAGACATCATCGCGCGCTTTCAGCGTGAAGCGCGGATCTGCGGGACGCTGCGTCATCCGCACGTCGGACAGGTCTACGACGTCGGGACGCTCGACGACGGCGCGCCGTACATGGTCATGGAGCTGCAGGAGGGGCGCTCGTTCGCAGACGTGATCGATGAAACTCGGATCCCGATCGCCGCGATCCTTCACGTTGTGCGCCAGCTGCTCGATGGGCTCAGCGCTGCGCACGAGGCCGGTGCAGTTCATCGCGACGTGAAGCCGGACAACGTGATGATCGTGCGCGATCGCAGCGGCGAGGTCGTGGTCAAGCTCGTCGACTTCGGCATTAGCAAGAGCCTTGGCGACAGCCGCGATCACAGCGTCACGGGCGAAGGTCTCATCGTCGGCAGTCCCGACTACATGTCCCCGGAGCAGCTGCGCGGCGTCGATGTCGATGTGCGTACGGACATCTATTCGACCGGCGTGCTGCTCTATGAAGCGATCACCGGTCGCCGACCTTTCGTTCAAGAAAAGCTCGTGGACCTGATGACGTCGATCATGCGCGATCCGGTCACGCGGCCGACCCAGCTGCGCGGCGATTGCCCGCAGCAGCTCGAGACCGTCGTGCTGAAGGCCATGTCTCGAGACGCGGCTCAACGTTATGCCAGCGCAGGTGAGATGTCGCGCGCGCTCGAGGCGGTGCAAGCGCTCTCACGCGGCGCGCCCGCCGTGAATCTCGTTCACCTGAGCGAACGACCGCAGCGAAGGCAGGCAGAAGCATCCGCGGAGAACGCGATTCCTTATCGCTCTTGGCGACTGTGGCTCGTGGCATTGGTCGCCGTCGCAAGCGCGTCGGCCGTCGGTGCATGGGCTCTTCGCGCGAGCCCGCCTGATTCGACGCCAGCTCGCATCGCAACGCCCGCACAACTCGAGAGAGCGCCAGAGAGAGCAACGACCGCGGCTGCGCCGGCTCCATCCACGGAGCCGTCGCCCAGCGTGCAGCCCGCACCAGCCATCGAGCCCGTCGTGATCGCGTTGCCTGCTGCGGAGTCCGCTGCAAGCGAGCAGGTCTCCGACGTCGAAGCCACGCGCAAGCCCGCTCGGGCCAGCCGGGCCGGACAGCGCCTTGCCGAGTCCGTGCCAGCAGCTCCTTCGATCGACACAAACACTCTCAACGCCTTGATGAAGCAAGCCGCAACGGCGTTCGCGCTTGGGGAATCCGGTCGCGCACGCGACCTCTATCGACAAGTCGTCGGCGCATCGCCGGCGCGCGCGGATGCTTGGCGCGGCCTTGGGCTCGCTTCGAATCGTCTGGGCGAGCGCGCCGAAGCCACGCGGGCGTTCGAGCGATACCTCACACTGCGACCAGACGCGCCCGATGCTGCACGCATCCGTGAGCAACTGGAGCGCGCGCCATGAAGGTCGCGAACCGATCGGCCGAACCGCTCAGTGCCTATGCCGGTGATGCGCATCCGGGACGTGCGGATGATCGTGTACGAGCGCGAGGTGCCGATGCGGGTGCGCGTGTGGCTCGGCAAGCGCTACCCCGGGCTCGTGGCTGTGCTGATGATGCGCGTCGTGCGCGTGTAGATGGTCGTGCTCGAGCGGATCGTGGACGTGCCGATGCGAGTGACGCTCGCGCAGCAACGCGGCGACGCCGAACGCCATCACGCACATGGCGGCGATGTCGAGCGCGCGCAGCCGCTCGTGGGTGATCGCGGTCGCAGCGAGCGCGCCCACGAACGGCGCGGTCGCGAAGTACATCGCCTCGCGCGCCGCGCCGACGAGACGGAGCGCATAGGCATCGAGCACCACAGACACGCCGTAGCTGAACGCGCCCAGGACACATGCGCCGACGATCGCCGGTGCATTCGGCAGCTCACGCGCTGTGGCGAGGCCGAGCGCGAGATTGAAGCTGCCGGCGGCGAGCGTCTTGATGCGTACGAGCGCGATCGGATCGCGCAGCGAAAGACGTTGGGTGAGGTTGTTGTCGATCGCCCACGCGAAGCACGCCGCCGCGATCGCCGCTGCGCCCCAGCCGTCGAGCGCTGCATCGCCGGTCTCGAGCCGGAGCAGCGCAGCGCCGACCAAGATCAGCGCGGCGGCCGCAACGCCATACCGGCCGATGTGCTCGCGAAAAACGAGGACCGCCAACGCGATGGTGAAGGG
>JAYUYY010000548.1:0-12174 GCA_043752225.1 Sandaracinaceae bacterium
CCTTCGCCGCAGAACTGCTCGCAAGAGAGGAGAAACCGTTGAAAGTGCGACTCGCCTCCGATCTCTTGCATGTGCTGCTTGGCGCAGCCGAATAGCAAACTGAGACAAACGCTGATCACCAGCAGCAGCAACGCGCCGCGCTCTTTGCTCACGAAGTCCCCGGCGTTCATGACTCTCCTCCCGTTGTTTCCCGTTCGAACGCGCACTGCCCGCCGTACACGACCACCTGTCGATACGAGGCCGGCAATCCGTGAAGGTTGTTGTGCTCATCCACACGCGCGCGCAGCTCGCTGTGCCGCGCGCGTAACTGACCCAAGCAACCATTGACCTCTTGCTCGAGCGGATGCCCGGGCCAGACATCGAACGTGTACGTGCTGCCACCGACGACATCGTTCTCGCTCGCGGCCGAGAAGCTCGGCGACAAGCGCTGTGAAATCGTCTGCACCATCGCCTGCAGGTGATCGAACACCGCGGCTTCCCATCCGGCTTCGGTGCCGAGCGGCACGTGGAAGTGCAGCGCGACGTAGCGCTGAGCTTCGGCGCTACCGACCTGCTGCACGCGGCCGCCGGCGAGCAAGCGCGCGAGCGCGCCATCGAGCGCAGTCACGTCGCGCGGTCCGCGCTCGACCAGCTCTTCTCGGCTCAGTGGGCCACCGCGATAGATCAGCACCCACAGCAGCTCATCGAGCCCGGTGCTCGCAGCGCTCATACGTAAATGACTGAGCTCTTCATCACTCGCGGCGCGATACAAGATCGCGCTGCCGCTCCCGGCGGCGAAGAGCATCCCGCTCTCGACCATGTCGTGGAGCACGCCGCGCACTTGCAGCGGGTCATCGTTGCGAAAGCGCTCGAGCACATCGTCGCGGCTCACCGATCCGCGCTGGCTCACGAAGTCGAGCACGACCTCCCACAGCGAGCGCCCGCGTTCGGTCGAGCTCTCTTCGAGCCGGCGCAGCTTCCGCAGATACGCGCGCAGCGCCATGCCGAACATGTCGGCGCTGACCTTGCGGCTCACACCTTGGCTGTGCAGTTCGTTCGCCAGCTCGACGAACACAGAGCTCGCGAGGTGCGCGAGCGGTGCGCGAACGCCACCGGCGGTGGCAAGCTGCGCGATCAGGACTGTCACCTGACGCACGATCGAGTCGATCAGCCATTGCGTGTTCATCGCTGCATCTCTTGTTGATTTGCAGGCTAACCGGATCGGCGAAGGCCCGGTCAGATGACCGATGGGTCACTCCGCGACCGCCTGCGACTGACCTTGGTAGGCAAAGCTAAGCAACTGTCCGAGCGAGCGACGAGTCGTCCGTAACGCTTCACGGAGCACCACGACCGAAGCGCGAGCCCGGTCCACACGCGGAAGATCGGCTTGACGTGAATCGCAATTCATCATAGTGAATAGCCATTCACCTCCACGCTACGGCGCGCCGGTTTCCACCTGGCAGCCGAGCGAAAGGCTGATTTTTCACTATGGCTGCGCCTCCGCGCAAAAAGGTCTCGAAGGTCGTGTCGTCGTCTGCGCGTCCCGCGCGTGCGGCGACCAAGCTCGCGAGCGCATCGCCGCAAGCCGCCGCTCGCACCGCGTTTCGCACCGAAGTGCGGCTGGCAGCCGAACGCGTGTTCAGCGAAAAGGGTTTCGGCGCGACGAAGATGGCCGACATCGCGGCAGAGGCCGGCGTGGGCGTCGGCACGCTCTATAACTACTTCGCCAATAAAGAGGAGATCTTCGAAGAGATCTTCGCGGGCCGCTCCGATGAGTTCCACGCGCTGATCGAGCAAGCGACACACGGTAAGCCACCGCTCGAGCAAGTCGGCGCGATCATCCGCACCTCGATGGGATACCTCGAGGAGCACGGCGCGCTGTTCGCGATGTTCTTCGAGCGCGGCGGCATCGGCGAGCTCGATATCGAGCGGATCGGCGGCAAGGTTCTCGACGCCGGATACACGCGGTTCCTGAACCGGCTCGAATTGGCTATGCGCGCCGCGGTCGATGCGGGCGAGCTTCGCAGTGACATCCCGATGGCGACGATGGTCGCCGCGCTTTCCGGCGCTCGAAATGGCGCCATCTATTCATGGCTCAAAGGTCAGCGTCGTGGACATCTGCCCGACATGACCGAGAACCTTCTCAAGCTGTTTCTGTCAGGAGCACGGGCACAATCATGATGAACACCGATCACCTCACTGCCAATCGCCGCGTGCGGCCCGCAGCCGTCGCGCTGGTGCTCTTCGCGCTGGCATGGACCAGCGCTTGCGAGAACAAAGACCTTGCCCAGCTGCCGCCGGCATCGGGTGAGGGCTCGCCCGAAGCGGTGAAGATCCCGACGCTCGCAGAGCTCGGCAAGCTCGCGCCGACGACGCAGCGCGAGGTCGGTACGCGCGCCGGCACCGGCTCGTTGCAAGCGCTGCACTACGCCGCGCTCGGTCCAAAGGAGACCGGCATCCTGACCAGCATCGCGGTCGAGGAAGGCGATCGCGTCAAGAAGGGCCAAGTGCTCTTCAAGCTCGACGGCGTGCAGTTCGAGCTGATGGTCGACCAAGCCAAGGCCGCGGTCGCGACTGCCAAAGTGCAGCAAGCCGCAGCGCAGCTCGACTTCGATCGCACCAAGGCGCTGCACGCGCGCGGCTCGGTGCCGCAAGACGCGTTCGATCAAGCCAAGTCGCGGCTCGACTCGATCAACAGCACGATCCTCCAAGCGCAATCTTCGGTGAGCATCGCGCAGCGCCGCTTCAGCAACATGGTCGTCACCTCGCCGATCGACGGTGTGGTGTCGGACAAGCGCATGAACGTCGGCGAGACCGCGACGCTGATGCCGCCTTCGGTCGTGCTCGTCGTGCAAGACATCGACGCGCTCGAGCTGCGCGCTCGCTTGCCGGAGACTGCGCTCAAGACCGTGCGCGAGGGCGCGCAGATCAACGTGCGCTTCCCGGCGACCGACGAGTCGCGCACCGTGACGATCAAGCGCATCGCACCGACGGTCGACGCGCGCACGCGCACGATCGAGATCATCGCCGAGGTGCCCAACCCGGATCACCACTTGAAGGCAGGCATGCTGGTCGAGGTCGCGTACGCGAACGCCGAGCAGAGCGCAGCCGCTGCTCCAGCCGTGCCGGCCACCACGCCGGCCACCACGCCGGCCACCACCGCGGTCGCGAGATCCAAGAAGCCGGCCGAAGCGCTGGGTGAGGCCCCATGAAGCTCGCTGACCTCTCTATCAACCGCGCTGTCTTCGCCGTGATGTTGATCGCGGCGCTGACGGTGTTCGGCCTGATGAGCTATCCGCGCATCGGCGTCGACTTGTTTCCCGACGTGGAATTTCCGATCGCCACCGTCACCGTGATCTATCCCGGCGGCGACCCGGAGACGATGGAGAGCAAGATCGCCGATCCGATCGAGGAGGCGATCAATACGCTCAGCGGCATCAAAACGCTGCGCTCGACCAACCTCGAGGGCATGAGCCAGATCGTGGTCGAGTTCGAGCTCGAGGTGTCCGCCGAGCAAGCGGTGCAAGACATCCGCGATCGCGTCTCGGGCGTGGTCTCGCAGCTGCCGGAAGGCACCGAAACACCCGTCGTGCAGAAATTCGACGTCGGCGCAGCGCCCATCCTCTCGGTCGCGTTGGCGGGCGAGCTCGATCCGCGTGACCTCACCGAGCTCGCCGACAAGACCGTCAAAGAGCGCTTGCAGCGCGTCGCGGGCGTCGGCGGCGTCGACTTGATCGGCGGTCGTGAGCGCGAGATCCGCGTGCTCGTCGATCCCAATAAGCTCGCAGGCGTTGGCCTTACGGTGCAGGACGTCTCGGCTGCGATTCGAAGCCAGAACATCGCGCTGCCCGCAGGCTCGTTCGAGCGCGGCACGCAAGAGATCACGGTCAAGACCAAAGGCGAAGTCAAGACCGCCGAGGAAGTCGCCGACATCCTCTTGGCCGGCGCGCCCGGCTCGAGCTTGCGCATCCGCGATGTCGCACAGGTGATCGACGGCATGGAAGACGCGCGCTCGGCGAGCTTCCTCGACGGGCGTTCCGCCGTCGCGCTCGTGATCCGCAAGCAGAGCGGCTCAAACACCGTGTCGGTCGCCAAAGACGTGCGCGCTGCGATCGAAGAGATCCGCGGACGCGTGGAGAAGGCGGGCGCGACGATCGCAGTACCGACCGACAATTCCGTGTTCGTCGAGCGCTCGATGCACGACGTGCAGTTCGACCTGATCTTCGGCGCGGTGCTCGCGATCGCGATCATCATGCTGTTCCTGCGCGACATCCGCGCCACGATCATCAGCGCCGTCGCGATCCCGACCAGCGTCATCGCGTCGTTCGCGTTCATGGAGTGGCTCGGCTTCACGTTCAACAACATGACGATGCTCGCGCTCTCGCTCTCGATCGGTATCTTGATCGATGACGCGATCGTCGTGATCGAGAACATCCACCGAAGGCTCGAGGCCGGTGAGACGCCGATGCAGGCTGCGAGCAGCGGCACCGCGCAGATCTTCCTCGCGGTCATCGCGACCACCTCGTCGATCTTGGCGGTGTTCGTGCCGGTGGCCTTCATGAAGGGCATCATCGGCCGCTTCTTCTACCAGTTCGGCATCACGGTCAGCGTCGCGGTCGCGGTCTCGATGCTGGTGTCGTTCACGCTCACGCCGATGCTGAGCTCGCGCTTTTTGCGCAAGCATCAGGGTCAGCCGAACTTCGTGTCACGCGGCATCGAGCGCGTGCTCGTGGCAATCGATAACGGCTACGGCAGCGTGGTGCGCACGGCGCTCCGGCATCGCGCTCTGACCATGTTTGTCGCGGTGATCGCGTTCGCGGGCTCGGTCGTGATGGTCACGCAGGTGAAGACCGAGTTTCTCCCGCCCGAGGACCGCGGGATGTTCAACGTGAACGTCGAGCTGCCTGCCGGCACATCGCTCTCCGCCACGACGGCGGTGACCGAAGCGGTCGCACAAGACATCCGCAAGTCGATCCCCGCGGTGCTCAATACGTTCACGACCGTCGGCGGCGCGACCGCCAATGGCCAAGTGAACCTCGGCCAGATTCAGGTCGTGCTCGTGCCGGGCAAACAGCGCGGCTACAACCAAGAGCAAGCGATGGCCTGGGTGCGCGAGCGCGTCGGCAAGATCGAAGACGCCAAGGTCACCGTGCAGCTGATCAACGCGGTCGGGGGCGGCGGCTTCCGAGCGCAGCCCGTGCAGTTCTACGTGCGCGGCAGCGACATGAACGAGCTCGTGCAAGCAGCCGACGCGCTGAAGAAAGAGCTCGAAAGCGTCAAAGGCCTGGTCGATCTCGACACCACGTACCGCAGCGGAAAGCCCGAGCTGTCGGTCGAGATCAACCGCGAGGCTGCAGCGAGCATGGCCGTGCCGGTCGCGAACGTCGCGAGCACCATCCGCGCGCTGATGGCCGGCGATGCCGTCAGCGAGATCAAAGACGGCGTGAACGTCTACGACATCACCGTGCAGCTTCCGGAGGCTGAGCAAGCCAACGTTGAGTCGCTCGCCGGTCTGCAAGTGCGCTCGATGACGGGCGAGCTGGTCGACCTCGCGAACGTGGTGACGATCGAGCGCAGCGCCGGCCCGAGCCAAATCGAGCGCCAAGCGCGACAACGCCAAATCACGGTGCTCGCAGGCCTGCAAGGTCTGCCGCTCGGCGATGCCACCAAGGCGGTCGATGCAGCCGCAAAGAAAGTCGTGCCCGAGCACTTGGTGAGCGGCTATGTCGGCAACGCCGACATGATGGTCGAGAGCTTCGGCTACATGGTCGTCGCGCTCATGCTCGCCGTGATCTTGGTCTACATGATCCTCGCGGCGCAGTTCAACAGCTTCATCCAGCCGCTCAACATCATGCTGTCGCTGCCGCTGTCGGTCATCGGCGCGTTCGGTGGCCTCTACCTCACCGGCAAGACGCTCAACATCTTCTCGATGATCGGCATCATCATGTTGATGGGCTTAGTCACGAAGAACGCGATCTTGCTCGTGGACTTCGCCAACCAGCTGCGCGCCGAAGGCAAGCCCGTCCACGAAGCCTTGGTGCAAGCCGGCGTCATCCGCTTGCGCCCGATCTTGATGACCACCGCCGCCATGATCTTCGGTATGGCACCGGTCGCTCTGGCGATCAGTGAGGGCGGCGACACGCGCTCACCGATGGCGATCTGCGTCATCGGCGGCCTCATCACCTCGACGCTCTTGACGCTCATCGTCGTGCCGGTCGGCTACTCGCTCACGGAAGGCATGATCGACAGCCGTCCGATGCGCTGGATGTCGACGAAGATCTTTGGTCAGAAGGATGCGACGGCCGTAACCCCGGCCGCGCCTACCAGCACTCTTGGAGCTTCCACATGAATCGCGTCTTGGCTTTGATCGGCTGCATGCTCGCGCTAGCAATCCCGCTGGCTGCGAGCTCGCAAACCGCACCTGTTCCCCCGAGCGCGCCCGCAACCAACGAGCCGCGCAGCGCGGACTCGCTGCAGATCGAAGGCTTGGTCGTGCAAGCTGGCGGCCTCACCGTCGAAGAAACCGTGCGACGCGCGCTCGCGGTCAGCTCGACCGCAGGCGAGCGACAAGCTGACATCGAAGCCGCGAACGCACGCATCACGCAGACGATCGTGCAGTTCGTGCCGAAGCTCGGCTTGAAGGCGAGCTACATGCGCTTGTCGGAAGTCGACACCGGCCTCGGCGGCGGCGCATTGCTGTTCGCACGAAATCCGGGCCCGGTCTCCACGAACGCTGCGGGCGACGTCGTGGATTCAGCCGGCGACGCCGTGTTCGCACAGCCGTTCGCCTTTCCCTCGGTCAACGATCATTTCGCGCTGACCGCGAGCCTCACCATCCCGCTCTCCGATTATCTGTTGCGACTCTCGGATGCATCCGATGGAGCCGAAGCCAGCCGCGAAGCCGCGCAGCTCGGGCTTGCAGCTGCGGAGAGCAAAGTGCGCACCGACGCGCGCGTCCTCTACTACAACTGGCTGCGCGCCCACGCGCAGGTCTTCCTCGCGAGCAAAGCCGTCGAGCGCACCCAAGCACGGCTCGAAGATGCAAAGGCGGGCGTCGCGGTCGGCCGGCTCTCGAACGCGGATCTCTTGCGCGTCGAAGCGCTGGTCGCGAACGCCGAGCTGGTCGCCACGCAAGCCGCAGCGCTGCGCCAGCTGATCGGCGCGCAGCTCGCGATCATCATGCGCGACACCGGCGGCGGCTATTACACCGTCGGCTCGAGCCTGCCCGAGGTCGCTGCTCCGCCGCCCGAGGTCAGCCGTGAAAGCGGCAACGCGATGCTCGCCGAAGCGGCGGCCAATCGCCTCGAGCTCAAAGCGATCGACGCGGGCTTGAACGCGTTCGACCACGGCGAAGACGCCGTGCGCGCGAGCAGCTATCCGCGGCTCGATGCGGTCGGCGAGGTCACCTACGCCAACCCCAACCAGCGCTACTTCCCGGTCGCCGACGAGTGGAACGCGAGCTGGGCCGTGGGCGTGATCGCGAGCTTCAACCTCGACGCGCCGTTCATGGCCGACGCGCAAGGCGACGAGGTGCGCGCACAAGCCGCAGCGCTGCGCTCACAGCGCCGCGGCGTCGAAGCGATGGTCGTCAACGAAGTGGTGACCGCGCAGCTCAACATCGTGAAAGCCAACGCGGCGCTGGTCGCGGGCGAGACCTCGGTGCGCGCGGGCGAAGAGGCCTACCGCGTGGTGACCGATCTGTTCCGCGTCGGCCGCGGCACGACCAGCGATCTAATTGACGCCGAGTCCGACCTGCTCGCAGCCAAGCTCGCAGTCGTCAACGCGCGCATCGATCTCACGATCGCAGCGCTCCAGCTCCAATACGCGATGGGCCGCGAGCCCACGCTCAGCGCGAGCGCCCAAGCGAGCGCCGCACCTGTGCCGAAGAAGTAGCGAGTCGCGCTGACTGCGCGCTCGAGCTACGGCTCGGGCGCGCAGAACGGTCCGTCGCCTTCGGGGCAGTAGCTCGTATCGGTCGAGCGCCAGCGCGACTGCAAGCAGCCGGTGCCTTCGCTTCCGCCCGTGCGCTCGAACGTGTTGGTCGTGACGAGATCGAGCGGCTCGTCGGCCACCCAGCCGCTGACGATGCTGGTCTCACCCGCGTTGTCGCGGAACGTGCAGTTGCGGATGAACGCTTCTTCGGGGCGATCGTTGAGGATGATCACCGCGGCATCATTGTCGTTGGGACCACAGCCAAAGCTGCTGGTTTGGCTGTCGCCACCTGCGTATTCAATCTCCACATGCTCGAAGCGGTTACCCGTGGGCGCGAGGCCATCGAAGATGACGCCCGTCCAGTCGCCCGCTGCAGGGCTCGCGCTCGAAGAGGTCAGCACGATCGGCTGGCTCGCCGTACCCACCGCTTCGATGCGCGTGAGCAGCGGTGCCGCGATGCCGCCGTCGCCGAGCGCGATGCGATCGTCGAGCTTGAGCGTGACTCCCGCCTCGAGGGTCAAGGTCGCGACTGCATCGCTGCTCCCCGGTGTCACCACGAGCGCGCCTTGCACGCGATACGGCACGCCGCGCTCGCGAAACGCTTCGTCCTCGCGAACTGCGAGCCGTGCATCGACCGCGATCTCGTCGAGCAGATTGCCGGAGTAGTCGCCCGCGGGCAGCGTGCCGACGCCCGGCGTGTCGATCCAAACCGGCTCGGGCGCATCGGTGCCGCCACAATCGCGAACCACGAGCGCATCGGAATCGGCGGTGAAGCTGCCGCCCACGCGAAGGTTTACGCCATAACCGCCGGAGCCTTGGATCAACACACCGCGAACACGCACGTTCTCGGTATGCGTGCCGTCGTTTGCACCCGTCGCGAGCAACGCGCCGCCGCCGTTTTGCGCGGCGTCCACATCGCCCCCGTCGAGCAGCGCGGTGAAGCTGAGATCCACACTGCCGTTGTTCTCGACGCGCAACGAGCCCCATCTCTCCCCCGCGCTTGCGCTCGCAAAAATCACTGGCTCGTCTGCTTCACCGAGCGCGGTCAATGTTCCGCCCTCGCCTTCCTGCGTGCCGCCGACCTGCAGCGTGACGCCGCCGCCGAGCAGCACGCGGGCGCACGGCTCGAGGATCACGTCGGCCGAGATTCGGATGTTCGAATCGATGCGGTGCGGACTGTCCGCAGCGGTCCAGGTCTCGTCGACGATCACGTTCTCCGCATGTGCGGTGCCCTCGCTCGCGAGCTCGGGGCAGCTGCCGCCGAGAGCGAACGCGTCGAGCTCGCTCGGAGTCGTCGGGAAGTCGGTGGGCTCGCCGGCGTCACCGTCGCCATCGCCCGCATCACCATCGCCGACCTGCGCATCGCGCTCATCACCGTCGCCATCACCTGGCACCTGGACGCCCGAATCTTCGCGAACCGACGCATCCGAGCCGCTCTCGCTCTCCTCGCAAGCGCTACCGAGAACCAGCACGAGAACCGCGATCACAAGCTGCCAGCGTAATTGCATGCGCAGAGGCATAACCGCTTCTGCCACGTTCGTACATTCCTCAACAAACCCGTCCGGCAGAGTTACAACAGCGCCATGGCAAAGGTCGTGATCTTCGGCGCCAGCTCAGCGATCGCAGCGGAAGTCGCAGCGCTCCACGCCGCGCGTGGCGACCGCTTGTTTCTCGTCGCGCGCAGTCGCGTGAAGCTCGACGCGCTCGCGATCAAGCTGCGCGCCGATTATCCCGCGCTCGACCTGCACGCGACCTATGCGGACTTCGACGACCTGAGCGCGAACGCCGCGATGGTCGAGCGCGTGCTCGCGCACAGCGGCGGCTTCGACACCGTGCTGCTCGCACAAGGCTTGCTCGGCGATCAGCTGCAGAGCGAGCACAGCTTCGAGGAAGCCGAGCGCATCATCCGCACCAATTTTACCGGCGCGGTCTCGCTGCTGATCCCGATCGTCAATCACCTCGAGCGCACGCGCGGCGGCCGGCTCGGCGTAATCACCTCGGTCGCGGGCGAGCGCGGACGCCCACGCAACTATACGTATGGCGCCAGCAAAGCCGCCCTCTCGATATACATGCAAGGCGTGCGCAGCCGGCTGCATCCCGCCGGCGTCTCGGTGACCACGATCAAGCTCGGCCCCGTGGATACGCCGATGAGCGAAGGCCACGAGAAAAACGTGCTATTCGCACGAGCTCCCGACGTCGCGCGCGACATCGTCGCAGCGATCGACGGCGCAGGCGGCGAGGTCTTCGTACCCAAGCGCTGGGCCGCGATCATGCCGATCGTGCGCCACATGCCCGAATCACTCTTTCAACGCCTGCGCGTGCTGTCTGGGCGCTAGCGCCTACCAGCGCGCTAGCTCCTATACGAGGACTGGCCGCAAACTCACTGAGGGTGCTACCAGCGCTCGACGGCGTTGCCCCCACGCCGGATCGAGCAGGCAGTCATGAATAGACCCCGTAGCGGTGCGCCCGAGGCGCCGCGAAACAGCGCCGACAGCAACGCCCAGCTGATCGTCGATCAGTTTCTCGAAGCGGCGAACCAGCACCACGCGAGCGACATCCACATCGAGCCGCTCTCGGACCGCGTCATGGTTCGCTTGCGTGTCGATGGCCGGCTTCGCGTGTGGAAAGAGCTGCCGCTCGACCTGCTGCCGCAGATCGTGTCGCGGCTCAAAGTGATGGCGCGCATGGACATCTCCGAGAAGCGCATGCCGCAAGACGGGCGCTTCTCGATCGTCGCAGGCGATGGACCGCGCGACTACCGCGTCGCGACCGTACCGATGCTCGAAGGCGAAAAGGCCGTCGTGCGCGTCTTGATGCAGAACCTCTCGCGGCTCGACTTTCGGCGCGTCGGCTACACGGAGCACAACGTCAAGATCTACGAGGGCCTGCTCGCCAAGCCGCACGGCCTGATCTTGCACTGCGGTCCTACCGGCAGTGGCAAGACGACCTCGCTCTACGCCGCGATCAATCACCTGCGCCAAGACTGGCGAAACATTCAAACCATCGAAGACCCGGTCGAAGGCCGCCTCGATGGTGTTAGCCAAGCGCAAGTCAACGCCGAGATCGGCCTGACGTTCGCGAAGCTCTTGCGCGGCTTCTTGCGTCAAGACTGCGACATCATCTTGGTCGGCGAGATCCGCGATCCCGAGACCGCGCAGCTCGCCGTGCAAGCCTCGCTGACCGGTCACCTCGTGCTCGGCACGCTGCACACCAACAGCGCGATCGGCGCCGTCTCACGCTTGGCCGAGCTGGGCGTTCCGAGCTTCTTCGTCGGCACCGGCTTGATCGGCTCGATCAGCCAGCGCTTGGTGCGTCGCTTGTGCAAGAGCTGCCGCAAGCCCTATCAACCTTCGCCCGAGGTCCAGGCACAGTACGGGCTGCGTCCGGAGCACGTCTTCTATTCGGCGGTCGGTTGCAACGAGTGCTCGAACGTAGGTTTTCGCGGCCGCATCGGCATTCAAGAAGTGCTGCCCACGAGCACCGAGCTGCGCGATGCGATCTGCAAGAACCTTTCGGAGCCGGAGCTGCATAAGATCGCGCTGCAGAGCGGCTTCGTGAACATGTTCCGCGACGGTCTAGGTAAAGCCGTCACCGGCTTCACGACCATGGAAGAGGTCTACTCCGCCGTGCTCGTCGACGGAACCTAGTTATCGGGAGAACGTGCGCCGTTCTCCCGACCCACCGGCAAAGCCGCCTCTTCAACAAAAGGCGCCCCCACCCTCTCACGAGGTGAGCGAAGCTCACGCGCGCGTTACTGCGCGGCCAGGCAGTAGGCGACTTGCTGGGTCGCGTCGGCGCACACGCCGTCGATGCAAAACAAGCTGCTGCATTCGTTGGCTTGCTCACACGCCGAGCTCACTTGCTTGCGCTCCGTGCAAGTCGCATCGAACCCGATCTCTTGATTCGGACAGAAGAGTCCGTCGAAGCAATTGAGATCCGTGAAGCATTGTTCGCCGACGCCACCGCGCGGATCGCAGGTCCACGACAGCGGCGCCGTCGGTCGACACGCGACGGTCGCGATGCCGGTGCAGGACAAGAGATGCGCCGCGGCGACCTCGGCGGGAGGCATGGGGATCGGGATCGAAAGCGGCGGTGGTGATTTGGGCTGGCAGCTCGTGCCTAACGCCACGGTACCGCTGAACATGCTCATCAAACCCGTGCTCGAGCCACCGAAGCTCGCGATGCCGAGATCGCACGTGGAGGCGAGTCGCTCGAGCTCCGCAAAAACGAGTGCGGCGGCGTTGCGATCGAACGCTGCGATCG
>JAYUYY010000549.1:0-5013 GCA_043752225.1 Sandaracinaceae bacterium
TGCGTCGCTGCGATCAAGAGCACGTTGATCTTTTGCGCGCGGCTCTCGCCGACCGGTTGCACTTCCCACTCTTCCAAGACGCGCAGCAGCTTGGCCTGCGTCTTCGGCGGCAGCTCGAGGAACTCGTCGAGCAAGAGCGTGCCTTGATCGGCTTGGCGAAAATATCCGGGCCGCGCGCGATCAGCGCCCGTGAACGCGCCCTTGGCGTGGCCGAACAGCTCGGCCTCCGCGAGGTCGCTCGGGATCGCGGCGCAGTTCACGCCCACGTACTCGCCGGTGCGCTTGCTCCACGCGTGCAGTGCGCGCGCGACGCGCTCTTTGCCGGTGCCGGTCGCGCCTTCGATCACGAGCGGCAAGCCCTTTTCGGCGATCTTGCGCACCGGCTCAAGCGCCGCGCGCATCCGCGGACCGCCGAGTAGCCCGGGCGCGATCTCTCCGAAGCTCGGGTTGTCACCCAGGGTATTTTCGCCCAAACCCTGCACCACGACGCCGATCCACTCGCCGAGCCGCACCACATCGCCGTCGCTCAGCGCGGTAGGCGATTCGATCACCCGGCCGTTGACCGACACACCATTGCGGCTGCCGAGGTCTGCGATCGCGAATGCCGTACCGACCGGCGTAATCGCGGCGTGCTCGCGCGAGATCTTCGAGCCCGAAAGCACCGTGTGGCAGGTCTCGGCCCGCCCAATCAGGTGCCTACCTTCGGGCGCTGTAACACGACCGTACTCCGGAAAAACCCACAGGATCACCGGCTGCTGCTCCGGCGGCATTCGCGAGCGGTGGCTGCGCGCGGTCTCGGTCTCTGGATCCGTGCTCTTCTGCGTCATGAAATCGCCGTCAGGCGCCCACACATACCAGCGCCCGGCGGGTCAGTCCATTCGAAGGAGCGCCGCGATTCTGCTTGGTGACGCGCTGGCCGCCGCGTTTTAATGAACGCGCTGACGCGTTTTAATCAGAGGCATCGCGATGGCTTCGCCTGAGCCCCTTATCGCATTCGAACGCGCGGAGCTGGAGCGCCTCGAGCTCTTCGCCGCTGCGGATGTCGCGGCGCTCGAGCCCGCGCTGCGCAGCTGCTCGGTGCGAACGCTCACTCCGGGTGAGGTGTTGCTCGCCGCAGGCGCGAGCAACGAGCACCTCTATCTCGTGCTCTCGGGCCAGCTCAGCGTGCACCTCGAGTCGCTCGACTCGGCGCCGATCACCACGCTCGGCAGCGGCGCTTCGGTCGGCGAGATCTCGCTGATCGACGGCGAGCCCGCGTCGGCGTTCGTGGTCGCGATGATCTCGACGCGCGTGCTCGTAGTCGACGAAGAGCTGCTCTGGATCCTCGCCGACTCGTCGCACGCCGTCGCGTACAACCTGTTGCGCACGCTCGCCTCGCGTTTGCGCGGCGGCAACACGATCCTGCAGCGCAACATCGAGCAGCTCGAGACCTTTCGCTTTCACGCCACGGTCGACGCGCTCACCGGCCTCTTCAACCGCTACTGGCTGCACAAGATGCTGGTGCGCCAGATGGAGCGCTCGCGCGGCGGTCGCGAGCCGCTGAGCATGCTGTTGATCGATGTCGATCACTTCAAGCGCTTCAACGACGAGCACGGCCACGTCGGCGGCGACTACGCGCTGCGCACGGTGGCGAGCTGCTTGCGCGGCGCGCTGCGACCGACCGACATGATCGCGCGTTTCGGCGGCGAAGAGTTCGCGGTGCTGTTGCCGGGCGCGCGCGTCGAGAATGCGCGCGAGGTCGCCGAGCGCTTGCGCCGCGCCGTGCGCGAGACGTTGATCGTCAGCCTCGACGGCAAAGCGCTGCCCTCCGTCACCGTCTCGATCGGCGCCGCCGAAATGCCCCCCGATCAAGTCCACGGCGAGATCGACGCCGCCGCTCAACGCCTCGCCGAGCTCTTCATCGAACGCGCCGACCAAGCCCTCTATCGCGCTAAAAACGCGGGCCGTGATCGCGTAGCTATCTAGCGTTCGCGCCCGCTTTGGACGCGAGAGCGGCTTACGTCCTCGGAAGAATCCTCACAATACAGGAAGTATTGTTCCGGTTCTTCCTGCGGGCGCGCTCGCTCTCGCATCCAAATCGGACGCGAACAAGAAAGAGGCTCGTTTCAAAGAGCGGGGAAGGGGGCGGTGCGGATCGCGTCGCAGGCGAACGATTGACCGAGGTCGCCGATGCGTACGAGCGCGGAGCGCGGGCCGATGCTCGGCGTTTGATCGAGCGGGCCGCCGCCTTCCACCACACGTCGATCTCGACCTTGATCGCGTAGATGCCCTCGGCCTTGTCCTTGCACATGCCTTCTTTGGGCGCGCCGTCGCCGCACATCAGCTCGCCGCCGGTGCCTGCCGTGCTGCTCACGCCCGCGGCGCCGCTGACATCGCCGGCCGCGCCTGCGCTCATGCCTGCAACCGGCACCGACGTTCCGGCGCTACCCGCGGTCGTACCGCTCGCGCCGCCGATGCCGCTGGCACCACTGGCGCCGGCCGTCGTCGTGATCATCGAGCCCGCGGCGCCACCCGCACCGGCTCCCATGTTCGCACCCGTGCCTGCGCTGCTCGTATCGGCCGGCGCTGCGCCGCAACCCGCGATCGCGAGAACGCCCAATAGCGTGCCCAATATCCTCAGCTGCCGTGAAATCGATTTCATGCGTGCTCCTTCGCGCCCACCTCTCGACAATAGAGAAGCGGCGCTGTGACGAGAGAACGCACACGGCCAAAAAAGGGTCCTTTCCCCGTGCATACGAAGACTTACGCGAACGTTCGCTCGCGGATCGCGTACTTAACTGCGAGTTAGAGTGATTGAGCGCGCGGGTCCTCGCGCGGGTGATTGAGCGCGCGGGTCCTCGCGCGCGAGATCACCTTCGGCGAGAGATCTCATACGCGACGATGCCGGCTGCGACCGACACGTTGAGCGAGTCCATCGCATCGACGCCGGGGATCGCGACCAAGCCGTTGCAGAGCAAGCGCACCGGATCCGAAAGTCCGTCGCGTTCGTTGCCGAGCACGACGCATGCGCGTGCTTTGAACACGTGATCGGCGATCGGCCGGCCGTCATGCGCGTCGGTGCCGAGCACCTCGAAGCCTTTGCTGCGCAGCTCGGCGAGCGCGTCGCGCAAGCTCGCGACCGCGACCACGCAGACCAGCTCAGTGCCGCCTTCGGCGATCCGCAACGCCGACGCGGACAGCGGTCGACCATCCAGCGTCTGCACGATCACCGCCGGCAAGCCGAAGTACGCCGCCGAGCGCACGATCGCTCCGACGTTGTGCGGGTTCTCGACTGCGTCGAGCGCCAGGATCGCGCCGCGTTGTCCGACCGCCGCGATCGCATCCGCGACCGAGCGCGCTTGCCCGCGCCGCAGCCACACGCACACGCCTTCGTGGTGCTGCGAATCGCACATCTTGCTCAGCTCGTGCGGCGGTACCTCGCGGTACGCGATGCGGCGCTTCGCGGCCTCTCGGAGCATCTCGCGCAGCTCGTAGCGCTGCTCTTCGGTATGCGCGATCCGCGCCACCAGCTCCGGCCGCGCGCGAAACGCCGCGATCGCAGCCGACAACCCATACACACGCTCGAGGTCTGGCTCTGGATCGCGAGGCATGCGCGCTTGTATCCCTCACCGCCCGGCTCAGCAAACGCTAGCGAGGCTAACGCTGTGCTCGCTTCGGAGCCGGCCGCATGCCGCGCAGCGCGAGGCTCGACCAAGGCGCCGGATCGCGCAGCTCGATCCGCTCACCGCTCGGCGCGGTAAAGCCGAGCTGCTCGGCGTGCAAGAGCGGCCGCTTCACGTTCATCGCAGGCGCGCCGTACTTAGGGTCGCCGACGATCGGTAACCCGATGTGCTGCAGATGCGCGCGGATCTGATGCGAGCGCCCCGTGACCAGCTCGATCTCGAGCACCGCACAACGCCCAAGCGGCGTGCTGAAGCGCTCTCGCACGCGGCAGAGCGTTTGCGCGGGTTTGTAGCCATCGCGCTGCGCGGCGGGCATGTGCTCGATCTCGCTGGCATCGACCGCGTGCACTTGGTTGCTCTTCGCGTCTTTGCTGAGCCACGCGTTGACCTCGAACGCATCCGCGCTCGGCGTGCCGCGCACCACCGCGACGTACCTGCGCACGATCGAGCGCTCGTGCATTTGCTCGCTCATCACGCGCGCGGTCGCGCTGTCGAGCGCGAGCAAGACCAGCCCCGAGACGTTGCGATCAAGCCGATGCAGCACCGCCACCTGCGAGCTGCGAAAGTGCGCGCGCGCGAGATCGACCAGGTTCTTGCCCGCGAGCCCATCGCCACCCTGCGATGCCAGCCCCGACGGCTTACTGACGGCGAGCAACGCACCCTCGCGCCAGATGATTTGAAGCTCGTCGCTCATGTGGCCTCGAGCGAGCGGGGATCGGTGGGTCGCACGCGACGCATGCTGGGCAACACGGCTCGACGCTTCAAGAGATAAAAAACGGCGCGCGATGTTCTCGCGCGCCGTTCGGTCGTCCACCGTGTTGCGCCCAGTCATCGGCTGGCTTGGCGCTCGCGGCTAACTCTTGGTTATGGGCAGAAACTCATCAGCGCGCCCGAACAAACGATGTCTTGGCCCGATGCGCGGCCGAGCGAAGCGGCTTCCGCGCACTGCGCCATCATCTCCGCGGGCAAGGTCGCACAACACGCGTCGAGCTCGTCGCAGGACGCTCCGCTGCCATCGCTGCACAGGATATGCGTCGTCACGCAGGTCGCGAGGCACGCCTGGTTGGCGGTGATGCAGCTCGTGCACTCGGCCGACTGGGTACAGCCGGAGTCGCACGGGTCAGCGGAGTTTTGAATGCACGAGATGTAGTCCGCGCATTGATTCGCGAAGCACGCGTTCAGACCGCAGTCGTCCAATACGCACGAGTTGTACGCATCGAGGTCAGCGCACTCCGGCAGGCCGGTGGCGCCGCCACTGCCCATCATGGCGCACGCGCCGGAGGCAGCCTGTTCTGGCGTGACCGTGCTCGTGCCGCCGCCCGTGCCGCCCGTGCCGCTCGCGCCGCTCGCG
>JAYUYY010000550.1:0-5012 GCA_043752225.1 Sandaracinaceae bacterium
AGCCGACGCTCTTTTGGTGACAGGCTCGGGCCCTTTGGCACCGACCACGACAACAGCACGCCATCGAGCTCGAGCCGGAAGTCATAGTGAAGGCGCCGCGCGTGATGCTCTTGCACGACATAGGAGAGACCGGCGGGTGCCGCTACGGCTTTACGCGTGCTGATCGCCTGCTTCGCGACGGTATCGCCGCGCGGCTCGCGCGTGCGCTTGAAATCGCGCTTGCTGCGATAGGTCTGCAGGCCCATTCGCGGTTAGGGATTGCACACGGCGTGCCGCGCTTAGCTCTTGGCTGATGGCCGCACGCGCAATGTGGAAGGGCGTCTTGATACTGGGCGGCTCGGACGAGAAGCGCTCGGCCGAGCATGCTGTGGCGGTGAAGCTCTACGCAGGCGTTCAGAGCCGGCGCGTTTCGTTTCATTTGCTGCACGAGAAAGACGGCGTGCGAATCACGCAACGCATCGTGAACCCGCAGACGAACGAGGAAGTGCCGATGGCGGAGGTGCGCAAAGGCTACCTGATCGAGCCCGGCACGTTCGTCATGGTCGACAAGGAAGAGCTCGATGCGGGATGGTTCGAGCGGCCGTATTTCCTCGGGCCGGATGGCGCGGGTACGAGCTACTTCGCGCTCGCGGAGGCATTGCGCCACGCGAAACGTCAGGGGATCGCGCGCTGGGTGATGCGCGGCACGCAGTACGTGGGCGCGTTACGCGAACACGAAGGCCATTTGGTGCTGATTGCGTTGCGCCACCGCGAAGAGCGCATCGATCTTGCAGGGCTCAAGGCGCCCAAGGGCCGGCAAGCAGACGCCAAAGAGCTCGCGCTCGCCGAGCAGCTGGTCGCGACGCTTGAGGGCGAGTTCGAGCCGGAAGAATTTCGCAGCGAATACCAAGCGCGTGTGCTCGAGCTGATCGAGAAGAAGGCGCGCGGCGAGACGGTGAAGTTGGCGCGCATCCCGAGCAAGCAGACCAAGGTCACGTCGCTCGAGAGCGTGCTCAAAGCGAGCTTGGCGAAGGCAAAAGCTGGTTCGACAAAACCTGATTCGAAAAAGCCCGGCTTGGCGAAAACTAAATCACGGAGCCAACATGCCGCGAAGCACCAACAAAGCGCGTAGATCCGGCAAGGGCAACTCCGAGCCGCCGGCGGTAGAGGGCGAGGACGGGCAAGGCGAAGCGCCCGCACCGAAATCGTTTTGGGCGGGCACGCTGAGCTTCGGGTTGGTGAGCATCCCGGTCGAGCTGGTGCGCGCGACGCGCTCTTCCGGGATCGCGTTGCGCATGCTCTCGGAGGACGGCACGCCGCTCTCGCGCCGCTTCGTCTGCCCCGAAGACGGCACCGAGGTCTCGAACGATGAGCTGGTGCGCGGCTACGAGCATCGGCCGGGCGAGTATGTGCCGGTCAGCGACGAGGAGCTCGAGGCGCTCGAGCCGGAGAAGAGCCGCGACATCGATCTGCGGCGCTTCGTGCCGAAGGATTCGATCGATCCGATCTACTTCGATCGGCCGTTCTTTCTCGCGCCCTCGGGTGCTTCGAACAAAGCGTATCGCTTGCTCGCGAGCGTGATGGAGCGCGGTGAGCGCGTCGGGATCGCAACCTTCGTGATGCACGACCGCGAGCACGTGGTCGCGATCCTCGCGCGCGGCGGGTTGCTGCACGCGGAGATTCTGCGCTTCCGAGCCGAGGTGCGATCCGCGGATGACGTCGGGCTGCCCGCGAAGATCAAGGTGCCCAAAGAGACCGTGCAGAGCTTCATCACGCTGATCGAGAAGCACAGTGACGAGGCGGTGGACCTCGCGATGCTCGAGGACGAGACGCTCAAGCGCACGCACGCGTTGCTCGAGGAGAAGCGCAAGAAGGGTCGCGACTTGGTGCAGAGCAGCGCGGGCGATGCGGAGGCATTCGAGCCGGCGCAGGCCGAGATCATCGACCTGATGGAGATCCTCAAGAAGAGCTTGCAGAAGGACGGCGCGGGCTCCAGCAACAGCGCGCGTACGTCTAGTAAAATGCGCGGATCTGGCGGCTCGGCAGCACGTCATCGATCGCAGTGACGCCGAGCTCTTCGATCTCACCATCGTCACGCCGCTCGAAGCGATGCACGCCGGCGCTTGGACGGCCCTCGTTGTCCGTGGTCGCGTCCGGCACGAGCACGAGCTGCGTGCGCGGATCGAAGGCCGCGCTGCCGAGCACGAACGCGCCGCCGGCTTCGAGCACGGCGTGCTGCTCGCCGCTTTCGAGGTCGACGCGGTACAGCACATCGTGCGGCTGCGATTCCTCGACCGCGCCCGGCGCGGTGACGAGCACCTCGGTCGCGCTGAGCGCGCACACGCCGTAGATCGTCAGCGCCGATTCCGGATCCTCGCTCGCGCGCCAGATGTGCTCGATCGCGAGCGCGTCGTTTTCGAGCACCAGCATCACCAGCCCCGAGCCCGCGCGTTGATTGCGCGGCACGAAGCCCGAGCACGCGACTGCGACGCGCGTCTCGTCGTCCGGCACGGCGCTTAGATCGCTGCAGGCCTGCAGACCGGGCAGCTCGAGCATCTGCACGACGCGCTGGCGCTCGAGATCGACCAGCGCCACCGCACCTTGATCGACGGCGTCGAACGCGAGGCTGAAGCGATCGATGCCGACCACCGCGTAGCCGCCGCGCAGCACCATGGCGCCGGGTCGCGCGTATGCGGTGACGCTCTCGGTCTCGTCGCTGCCGCGGATCGCGCGCTCGACTTGCGTGTTCCACTCGGAGAATCCGATGCGATCGCCCGGACGCGTGAACTGCGTCGGATCGATCCGCAGCAAGTCGGTGCCGCGATCGGGGCTGTCGCCCGGCGCGTCGATGTTCGGCTCGTAGCGGCTCACCCACGCGGTGGCGTCATCGATGTACAGATAGTCCTGCGGGTTCGACGAATACGAGTCGTGGGTCTCGGCATTGGGCGCTTGCGTCTTCACTTGCCCGAGCACCGTGCCCGTGGCGAGATCGAGGCGCGTGATCACGTCGGTGCGAAAGCGATCGAGGATCGTGAGCACGCCCGGATCGCTTTCGTTGCTCGGAATCGCGATGTCGCCTGACAAGCCCGTTACAAGGCCCGTGGTCGCCGAGCCCGAGTGGAGCAGCTCGCGCGTGCGCAACGTGCCATCGGGCTTGAGCAGCGCGATCGAGATCACGGTGTAGTCGCCCGAGATCACGGCATACCCGCGCGGCGAACGCGTGACGCCGGCGTCTGGCTCGTTCGCACCTGCATCGAGGTCGCCGAGACCTTTGATCGCGTCGTTCATCTCGGGCGTGCACGCGCTCGCGCTCGCGCTCGCGATTGAGAACATGGCCAGCGTGACGATGTGGAGCGTGTTCATGGGCTTATTCATTCGAGCCTCTCGCGCGCGGTGACTGAAACGAAGAGCTGCGTGCCTGGTAGGGGTCGGGAAAGCACGTCGGTGGCCAGCGTATCGAGCACGTTCTGCGCCCGCGCCAAGACCACGATCCGCTCGTCAAGGAACGCCAACGCGGCGCCGACCGAGAACAGCGTGCGCGCTTCGAGCAGCGTGCGGCTCGCGTCATCGAGGTACATGAACGAGGTGTGCTCAGTCTCGACAAACAGCGTCACGCGGTCGGCGAAGCCCGGAAAGAGCACGACCTCGGGCCGCACGTTGAGCGTGAGCGGCGGGCGCAGCGGCAATGCGTGATCGAACTGATAGCGAGTCTGCATCGCGGTCAGCGAGCTGCTGATCGAGACGTGCCGGCCGTAGCCGCCATCGAGCCCGAGCTCACCGCCGAGGATGCTCGCGGAGTCGGTGTTCTCGGCGCGGAAGGTGAGCTGCGAGGTTCGGTGATACGCGATCAAGTCCTCGATGAAGAGCGCGAAGCCGCGCAGCTCGACGCTGCCGCGCAGGTCGCCGGTGCGTCCGCGTGTGACCACGCTGAGATCGAAGGCTTGCGACTTCTCGGGCTTCAGATCCGGGCTCGGTACGTGAAAGAGGCGGTCGCCGAACAGCTCGAGGATCGAAGGCGTGCGCGCGCCAGTCGAAGCCGACGCCGAGAACGCGAGACCGGGCCACGGCGCGATCACGCCGGCGACGCGTAGGGTCGCGAGCGCGTCGTCGCGATCTTTGCGGCCGGTCGCGAGCTCGCGCTCGAGCTCGGACCATACGGAGGTCTGCGTCCACTGCGCGCGCGCCGAGGGGCGCAGCTCGAGCCGCGTATCGCCGACCGTACCGTGCAGCCGCGGCTCAAATGCGAGGGCCTGCGTGCTGCGGCCCGAGTCTTGGGCCACCGCCCCGCGCGCGAGCGTGTTTTCCGGACGATAGTCATCGCGCGCGATCGTCGCGATCAGCGTCGGCTCGAGAAACCTGAGCGCAGCGATGCTGCCCGCGACGCGCGCGTAGGCGTGCGTCCATTCATCGTCGGAGGCGATGCGCTGCGAGATGCCGAGCTGACCCTCGAGATCGCTCAACTGATTGCTCTGGTAGATCGCGCTGGCGAGCGCTTGCAGGCGGTAGCGCCGCTCGCCGTTCGCGTTGAACGCTTCCTTCGTCCAGCTCAACGCGCCGAGGCTATGCACGAGCTTGCGATGCACTTGGTCGGTCGGCGCGGCGAGCGGGCCGGGAACACCCTCGGTACGACCGTGCGCGGCGAGCACCAGATCCAAGCGCCCGCCGAGCGCGTCGATGCCCGCGTGCGCGAGCGCGTTGCCCGAGTCGATCTGCGCGTTGCGCTGCTCGACCACGAGATCGTCGTCGCTGGCCGCGCCGCTCGCGGTGTCGAAGCGGGTCTGACCGTCTTCGATGTACGAGTAATCGTTGTCGGCGCGCGCGAAGCCGACGTGCGCGAGGAAGGCGGGATGCACGCCACCGTCGCGCACGACCGAGCTGGTGGCCGCGAGCTCGAAGCGACCGAACGAGCCGTAGCCGGTGCGCGCTTCCAAGTAGCTTTGCTTTGCGCTGCGCGGGATCAGCCGCACGACGCCGCCGATCGAGCCATCGCTCCACCAGATCGGCGCGCCGCCGCGATAGATCTCGATCGACTC
>JAYUYY010000551.1:0-5007 GCA_043752225.1 Sandaracinaceae bacterium
CGCGCACTTCGGATTTTAGCCCGCAGCCGACTGTGTCGAGCGCCCCGCAAGCAACTGCGTGAGGTGCTCGAACAAGTCTTCCAGCTCAAACGGTTTGCGCAACACGGCGTCGGGCTCGCCGCCCGGTGCGTAGTGCTCGGGCGGCTCCATCCCGGTGATGAGCAGGACGCGCTGCGCGATTCCGGCCGCGCGCAATCGAGCGGCGAGCGCGTCGCCGGTGATCTCGGGCAAGCGGAGGTCGAGCACCGCGAGCGCGAACGGTCCCGGCTCGACCAGCGCAGCTTCGGGCGAGCCTACGGCGATCACCTCGGCGCCACGCATGGTCAGCGCCGCGGCGATCATCTCGCGCAAGCTCGCGTCGTCGTCGACGACCAGGATGCGGCCTGCGATCGTCTCGGCGTAGTACACGCCGCTCGATCGCTTGGTGCCGCCGTTGCGACGCGCCGGCTGCGTGCCTTCCGCGACCGGAAACGCGACCGTGAAGCGCGTGCCGAGCCCGATGTGGCTCTGCAGATCGATCTCGCCTTCGAGCTCGGCGACCGCGCGCCGCACCAGCGCAAGGCCGAGCCCTGTACCGGTCGGCTTGGTCGTGAAGTACGGCTCGAACGCGCGCACACGCTGCTCACCGTTCATGCCTGGGCCGTCGTCTTCGATCGCGAGCACGGCTTGATCGCCGCGTATGCTCAAGCGAATTTCGACCGTCCCGCCCTTCGAGAGCGCCTCCACCGCGTTCTGCGCGAGGTTCCAGACGATCGACCACGCTGCGCCGCGATCACCGCGGATGCGCACGCCGGGCTCGATCCGAGTGCGCACCGAGACCATGCGAGCGGTCGCCTTGGGCGCGAGCAGCTTGGCGGCGTCCTCTACGAAGGCGGAGAGATCGATCGTGTCGACCGTTCGGCGTCGCGTACCGCCGACCTCTTCGAGCATTTTGCGCGCCGCCTGCCACGCGTTCTCCGCGCTCTTTTCGATCAGCGTGAGCGCTTCATCGATGCGCTCGCCTTGTTGCGCGAGCCGTGCCCAACCCGCGATCGCAGCCAGCGCGTTGGCGAGCTCGTGCGAGACACCGGCCGCGACGTCGGCGGTCTTTGCGACGCTCGCCGCGCTGCGCGCGACTACGAGCTGTGCGCGACCTGGACGATGCGCTGCGAGCAACGCGCGAACGCCGTCGCGGCCGACCAGCTCGATCTTCTCACCCGAGCGCGCACGCGCGAGTGCGTCGAGCAAGCTCGAGCCGCGGTGATCGTCGCCGAGCACTTGCTCGAGCGCGACGACCAGGCTCGGGCAGCTCGTGCTCGCCAGCATTTCTTGAGCGGCAGCGTTGCAAACCACTTCGCCGCGCTCGCCTTCGCGCAGCATTGCCAACCCCAATGTCTCTGCAACCCAGTCGAGCAATGCGACCCCGCTGTAAAAATCTGACGACATGAAATCTACCCGCCCCCAAGAACGCGGTCAAACGCCGTTAAGCGCAGTCAGAGCCGAAGTACCCCTACATCGGCGCCTTTAAGCCCACAACCCATCCCAGGGGCGAAAAAGCGCTCGTTGGGTAGCCCGCATGTGTTGCAGCCATCAACCCCCAAGTTCTGCTGATACGGCAAAAATGCTTCTTACGACGAACTAAATCGCCGGCCGGCTGGCGCCAAAACGGCGTGCTGCGAGCGAAGACGCGATCGACTTTGCGGTCGCGCCGAGGGCTCTCAAGAGAATCAAGCGAGCTGACGACGAGCGCGCTAAGGTGCGCGCCTCATGCCCCGGCTTACCCTCGAAGAAGCACACCGCGTGGCGAAGCTCTCGGCGCTCGAGCTCAGTGACGAAGACGCGCACGCGATGCGCGATCAGCTCGGCGCGATCCTCGAGCACATCGCCGCGCTCGACGCAGTCGACGTGACCGGCGTCGAGCCCACGTTCCATCCGTTCGCGAATGAGGCGCCACTGCGCGCCGACATCGCGCAGATCTCGGGCTTGCGCGACGCGCTCTTGGCGAGCGCACCGCATGCCGAAGACTGCGGCTTTGCCGTACCGAAGGTTCTCGACGGTGACTAAGCCCTTGCACGCCTTGTCGTTGCACGAGGCCGCGGCTGCTGTGAAAGCAGGCGAGGTCTCTGCAGAGCGTCTAACTGAGAGTTACCTCGAGCGCATCGCGCGGCTCGGCGGCGAGCTCGGCGCGTTCTTGAGCGTCGACGCCGACGGTGCACGTACGCAGGCGCGCGCGGTCGATACAGCGCGCGCGAACGGCGAGAACGTAGGCCCGCTCGCGGGCGTCCCGATCGGTCTCAAGGACAATCTCTGCATGCGCGGTCTGCCGACCACGTGCGCCTCAAAGATCCTCGAAGGCTATCGGCCGCCGTACGACGCGCACGTCGTGGAGCGGCTGCGCGAGGCCGGCGCGGTGCTGGTCGGCAAGCTCAACATGGATGAGTTCGCCATGGGCTCCTCCAACGAGAGCTCCGCGTACGGCGTCGTGCGAAACCCGTGGGACTTGGCGCGCGCGCCCGGTGGCTCTTCGGGCGGTGCTGCGGCGGCGACGTCCGCGCGTTTGATCGCCGGGTCGCTCGGCAGCGATACCGGTGGCTCGGTGCGACAGCCCGCCGCGTTCTGCGGTGTGACCGCGATCAAGCCGACCTACGGGCGCGTCTCGCGCTACGGCGTCGTCGCGTTCGCGTCTTCGCTCGATCAGGTCGGCCCGATTACGCGCGACGTGCGCGACTCCGCGTTGCTCTTGCGCGTGATCGCGGGCCGCGACGAGCGCGACGCGACCAGCTCGACGCGTCCGGTCGAGGACTACGTCGCGCAGTGCGGCCAATCGGTGCGCGGTCTGCGCGTCGGGGTGGTGCGCGACACGCTCGAGGGTTGCGATGCCGAGGTCGTTGCGGCGGTCGAGCGCTCGATCAGCGCGCTGCGCGAAGCGGGCTGCGAGATCTGCGATGTGAAGCTGCCGCACGCAAAACACGCGCTCGCCGTCTATTACATCGTCGCGCCGGCAGAGGCTTCTTCGAATCTGGCGCGCTTCGACGGGATGCGCTTTGGGCCGCGTGTCACCGGCTCGGACTTGCGCGACACGTACGCGAAAACGCGTCGCGCGGGCTTCGGTCCCGAGGTACGACGCCGAATCATGCTCGGCACGTACGCGTTGTCCGCCGGCTACTACGACGCGTTCTACATTAAGGCGCAGAAGGTGCGGACGCTGATCCGGCGCGACTTTGACGCTGCGTTCGAGCACTGCGACGTGATCCTGACGCCGACCGCACCGACCGCTGCGTTCAAGCTCGGCGAAGTGAAGGACCCGCTCGCGATGTACAAGCAGGACATCTTCACGTTGCCTGCGTCGCTGGCCGGTGTGCCGGCGATCAGCGTGCCGTGTGGTGCGACCGCCTCGCGCTTGCCGCTGGGCTTGCAGCTGGCCGCGCCGGCGTTTGCCGAAGGTTTGCTGGTGCGCGTCGCGCATGCAGTGGAAGAGCGACTCGGTGCCTGGCCGGCACCTCCTGCTTACGAGAGCTAGATGTCGGTGCGCTACGAAACGGTCATCGGTCTCGAGATCCACGCGCAGCTGCTCACCGAGAGCAAGCTGTTTTGCCGCTGTCCTGCGGCGTTTGGCGCAGAGCCGAATATGCATGCGTGTCCCGTGTGCCTCGGCCTGCCCGGCTCGCTGCCGACGCCGAATGCGCGCGCGGTCGAGCTCGCGTTGCGCGGCGCACTCGCGCTGGGCTGCGAGATCCGCACGACCAGCATCTTCGCGCGCAAGAACTACTTCTATCCCGACTTGCCGAAGGGCTATCAGATCTCGCAGTACGAGCTGCCGATCGCCGAGCACGGGCACCTCGAGATCGAGGTCGATGGCGAGAAGCGCCGTATCGGGATTACGCGCATCCACATGGAAGAGGATGCCGCGAAGAACATGCACGGCGTGGGCAGCGGCGCGTTCACTATCGTCGACTACAACCGCGGCGGCGTGCCGCTGATCGAGATCGTGAGCGAGCCGGAGCTGCGCAGCTCGGCCGAAGCCGAGGAGTACTTGAAGTGCGTGCGCGACGTGCTCATGTTTACCGGCGTGAACGACGGCAACCTCGAAGAGGGCTCGTTTCGCTGCGACGCGAACGTCTCGATCAAGCCGGTCGGGCAAGCGAAGCTCGGCACGCGCACCGAGCTCAAGAACATCAACTCGTTTCGGTTCGTGCGCAAAGCGATCGACTACGAAGTGTCGCGCCAAGAAGCCGTGCTCTTGGGCGGTGGCAAGATCGTGCAAGAGACGCGCGGCTACGATGCGGACAGCGGCAAGACGTTTTCGATGCGCACCAAGGAAGACGCGATGGACTATCGCTACTTCCCGGATCCGGACCTGCCGCCGATCGTCGTGTCGCCTACGCAGCTCGCTCAAGCGCGCCGTGAATTGCCGGAGCTTCCCGTCGTGCGGCGCGCGCGCTGGATCGCGCAGCTCGGGTTGACGCAGGCGGACGCTGAGGTTCTTTGCTCGCATCCGTCGTTGGCAGAGCTGTTCGATGCGTCGGCGCGTGCGCTCGGAGAACGCATGCAGGGCAAGCTCGAAGCGGCTGTCGTCGGCAAGCGCGTCGCGAACTTCATGCAAGCCGAAGTGCTGCGCCATGTCGTCTTGGATGGATTGTCGATGAAGGCGCCGGTTGGCGCGGACGCGATCGCAGAGCTGCTGGCGTTGATCGAGTCGGGACAGATCAGCGCCAAGATGGCGAAGTCGGTGCTGCCGGAGATGATCGCGAGCGGGAAGAGCGCTGCGGAGGTCGTCGCATCGCAGGGTCTCGCGCAGGTCAGCGACGCCGGCGCGATCGAAAAGATCGTGAGCGAGATCGTGGCGAAGAGCCCGGACAATGTCGCGGCCTACCGCGCGGGCAAGACCAACGTGCTCGGCTGGTTCGTCGGCCAAGTCATGAAGGCCACGAAGGGCCAAGCCAATCCGCAGCTCGTCAACGATGCGTTGCGCGCGCTTCTGGAGAAGGACTCGTGAAGCTCTCGCGCGCGCCGCTGTCGGGGTCGGAG
>JAYUYY010000552.1:0-5007 GCA_043752225.1 Sandaracinaceae bacterium
GTCGGGATCGACTCCGTCGCAGGCCCGAGTGAGGTCGTGATCGGCGCGGACGATCATGCACGGCCCGCGTGGGTGGCCGCGGATCTGCTCGCGCAGGCCGAGCACGATCCGGGCGCCGCGCTGCTCTTGACGCCTTCGAGAACGCTCGCGCAAGCGGTCGTGCAAGCCGTCGACGTGCAGCTCGCGCAGCTGTCGCGCGGCGAGCGCACGCGGTCTTGCATCGAACGCTATGGCGCAGTGATCGTCACGCACGATCTCGCCGCTGCGTGCGATCTCGCGAGTGACATCGCGGCCGAGCACTTGCAGATCATCACGCGCGACGATGCGCGCTGTCTCGATCGCATCCGTCACGCGGGCGCGATCTTCATTGGCAGCTTTACGCCCGTGCCGCTTGGCGATTACGCCGCGGGTCCCTCGCACGTGTTGCCGACGGGAGGCACCGCGAAGTTTTTTGGCCCACTCAGCGTGAACGACTTCCTCAAGGCGAGCAGCCTGATCGAGTACGACGCTGCTGCGCTCGCGGAGGACAGCGCCGATGTGCAGCGCTTCGCGAACGCCGAAGGTCTGACCGCGCACGCCGAAGCGATCGCGATCCGTACGCGGCTGTCGTGAGCTAGGGCGCCGGCGGCAGCCAGGTGATCGTCAGCACGCGCGCGCCTTCGACGAACGCGATCGAATCGAACGCGCACGGGTGCTCCGAACGCTGACGCGAGGACGACGAATACACGTCGCCTTCCAGAGGGTCGGTGACCGAATAGCTGGGCTCGATTTCGGAGAGGCTCGAGCATTCGAGCGCGGCACGAAGCTCGCTAACCGATCGAATCTCGCTGATCTCGCCGACATCGAGCTCGATGCGCGCTGCGACGCGCAGATTCTCGTGGTTTCGCTTCGGCTCCATACGATTGATCCTCTCGCCCTCTTAATGCGGCTGGAGCGGTATTCCGTTTCAACGGGAGTGCTCCGCGCAGATGAAATCGCGTGCCGTCTGGGACGCGGATCCGCTCGATGCGGGTGATCGCTCAGCGCTGATCGCTTCAGCTCCAAAAAATCACTCGGAGGCGCTTGCAACAGAGCGCTTTGCGCTTGCACAGGTCATCCGAATTATTCAATGATTTCAATCAAATAGCGCGTTTGTCTGGCGCTGTGAGGGAGCGTGGGAGGCTGTGTTTGAGAATCGCCGAATGTCCCACGCTATGGGCGCGATCGGATGCGTCCTAATTTCTGTACCGCTGAAATTTTTCTGTTGCAACATAACTTTGGCAGCAGTAGATCCTTTCCATTCCCCAGCCTTTCTTGAATAGGAGCCCCCGACATGACCAAAAACGAAATTCGCGAATGGTTGACTGATTGGTTGGCCGATCACCTCGGCGTCTCGCCGGAGGATCTCGAGACCGACCGCACGATGGCGCGCTACGGCCTTGAAGCCGAGGAGCTCGCGAGCCTTCAAGGCGACCTCGAGGAGGCGATCGAGGAGCGCATCGAAGCGGGCGCCATCCGCGCGCGCTCGACGGTGGACTCCTTGACCCAGTACGTCTGGGAGCTGCTCGGCAATGAGGACGATGAAGAGTTCGACTCGACGCCGCGCGGCGAAGCGGTCGACATGGACGAGACGCTCCGCGACATCGGCATGTGAGCCGCTAGTACGCGGATACGGCTGCGGTGGACGCGCACGAGCTCAGCGCAGGTTGAGCTCGTGCTCGATGAACGCGTAGTAGCGGCTGTATTGCTCGACGAGGTCGCGCAGGCGTGTGCCTGAGCCATGGCCTTGCTCGTGCTCCATGTAGAAGTAGATCGGACGGCTCCCGGCTTGGGCTTCTTGCAGGCGCGCGGTGAGCTTGGTCGAGTGCGCCCAATGAACGCGCGTATCGCGGTCGGCGGTCTCGATCATCACGGCGGGATAGTGCGTGCCGTCGACGACGCGGTGGTACGGGGAGTACGCATGGAGCCATTGCGCGGCTTTGGCCTCGCGCGGGTCGCCGTACTCCGTGATCCATAAGGCCGCGGGGGGAAACAGCGGATACCGCAGCATGTCGTAGAGGCCGACTTGCGCGACCGCAGCTGCGAAGAGCGCGGGCGCGCGCGTGATCGCTGCGCCCATCAAGAGGCCGCCATTGCTGCCGCCGATGATCGCGATGCGCTGCGGATTGCTGATGCGGCTCGTGCTCAACCAACGCAGCACGGCTTCGAAATCCTCGAACACGTGCGGCTTGTTCGCGAGCATGCCGCTGCGGTGCCAGCTCTCGCCGTACTCGGCGCCGCCGCGCAGGTTCGCAACGACGTACACGCCGCCGCGCTCCAGCCAGTAGATCGCGTTGCGCGTGAAGTCGGGCAACAGCGAGACGTTGAAGCCGCCGTAGCCGGTGAGCAGCACGGGAGCTTGGCCGTCGCGCGCGAGACCTTTCTTGTGCACGGCGTACAGCGGGATCAGCGTGCCGTCTGCGGACGCGACCTTGGCCTGCGTGACCTCGTACGCGGACAAGTCGAGGTCGTGGGTGACCTGGTGGCGGATCGCAGGCTCTTCGCTCATGGTCGCGCGCGCGAAGAGCGCCGGCGGGTAGAAGAACGAGCTGAAGAGGTATGCGAGCGCACCGGTCTTCGGATCGCTCGTCAGCGACTCGATCGAGCCCGCGGTGGGCATCGCGATGCTCGAGATCAGCTTGCCGTCGAGATCGAAGAGCGCGAGCTGCGAGCGCACGTCCTGCACTGTGTGCACCGCGATTTGATCGTTCGCGAGCGTCCAGCTTTCGATCGTGCCTGGGCCTTCGGGCACGAGGTCGCGCCACGCACTTTGGTCCGACGGTTGCGCGAGCGGAACGCTCACGATGCGCTTGCGGTCCGCGTTCAAGTTGGTGAGCAGAAACAGCCGCCCATGATGGATCGTGCCGATCGCTTCGCGGTCGGTGCCCATGAGAACTGGTACGAGCGGATGAGCAGCGTCGGGTGCGAGCACGCGCGCGCTCGGCTTGGCGCCGCGATCGAACAGCTGCACGTCGGTCGCGGTCCAGGTGCGCTGGTTGTGGAGCACGACGTAACGATCGTCGTCGGAGACGACGGGGAACGGAAAATCGGTCGCGACCTGACTGCTCCACACGCGCACGTCGCTGCTCGGCTCGCTGCCGATGCGATGAAAGAGCACCGTTGGGAAATACGTGTCGGGCTCGTCGGCGTTGTAGCGAGGCTCGCCTTCAGCCGGATAGCGCGTGTAGTAGAAGCCGCTTTCGTCGTTGAGCCACGCGACCGCGGACCACTTCGCGTGCTCGATGCGCTCGCTGAGCAGCGCGCGGGTCGCGACGTCGATGATCTGCAGCACCGAGCGCTCGTCGCCGCTGTGCGAGATGCCGATCGCGACTCGCTTTCCGCTCGGCGAAGGGAAGAAGTAGTCGATCGACGCGCGCTCTCCGAACGAGAGCGGATCGAGCAGCGGCACGCCGAGCGCGGCTTGCTCGTGTGCGCGCGGAATGTTTTCGAGCACGTAGAGCGCGGCTTGCTCGCGCGTGCCTTCGCGCACGGTCGCGAACACGCGTGAGCCGCCCAACGCGATTTCGCCGATCGAGCCGATCGACAAGAGCTGGAAGAGCCGCGCGTCGCGCGCCGGGTTGCGCAGCGCAGCGAGCGCGCGCTCGGTGCGATCGGTCTGCGCTTGCATCCAAGCATCGGTGAGCTCGGAGTGTTGCTCGAGCGAGCGATAGGGATCCGCGACCGTCATGCCGTGAATGCTCTCGACCACGGCACCGGCTTTGGCGCGAGCGTTCAGCGCGTTGATTGGATCTACGGGACCACGGGTGTCGGGGGCCTTGCCTGTCGCCACATCCGTGCGTGGTACAACGCCGGTCGTCGTGCAAGCGGTTATGCAAACGGCAACGCAAACGCCTATGCAGGCCAGCGCGCACAGCAGACTTGGGAAGCACGGCTCGAACCGCGCGTAACGCATTCGCATCCGTGCTCGATAAACCCGAGCTTGGTCGCTAAGCAAGCTCTCGACAGCAAGCAGGTACACGCATGGAACGTCTTTGGCTCGTCAGCGCGTCGGTGCATGGGTTTCTCGCCGTCGCGCTCGGTGCGTTTGGCGCGCACGGCCTCAAGGGCAAGCTCGCGCCGCTCGTGGACGGCGCCGAGCGGCTCGGGTGGTGGAACACCGCGGCGCAGTACCACCTCGTGCACGCGCTCGCGTTTGGCCTGTGCGCGTACGTGGCGGGGCGCTTCGGCGAATCGAGCAGCGCGGTCAACGCGAGCGGCGCGCTGCTGCACGCCGGCATCGTGCTGTTCTCGGGCAGCCTCTATCTGATGGCGCTGACCGGCACACGCTGGCTCGGCGCGGTCACGCCGCTCGGCGGGCTATGCTTGCTCGGCGCATGGCTCGCGCTCGGCATAGTCAGTTTTCGCTAGCACGCGTTCTCGCGCGCTCTCTTACTTACGGATGCCCTTGGGGCGGCATCATCATCATCGGGTTTCCGCCCGGGCCGCCGG
The DNA here is from genome assembly GCA_043752225.1 of Sandaracinaceae bacterium. Taxonomy (GTDB): domain Bacteria; phylum Myxococcota_A; class Polyangia; order Polyangiales; family JAFGIB01; genus JAYUYY01. Next base: position 4,468 of record JAYUYY010000552.1, read on the forward strand.
GACGCATCATCTGCGGGCTCACCTGGATCGGGTTTTCCGGCGAGCCGCTCGGCGCTTCGGCCTTCTTGATGAAGGCGTCTTTGCCGCCGAGCAACCGACCGCCGATCCACGCTGACACTAGATAGATCGTGTCGTCGCCATCCTTGCGCAGGTAGTAGCTCTGCTCTTTCTGCGCGCCGATGCGATAGACGAGCTGGCTCTCGCCGCTCTCCTGCTTGATGTCGAGCACGACCGTCGCAGCGTCGTTGCCGAGGCCGACTGCTTCGGGCGTCGCGGTCGCGTCCGCGAAGTCGGTCGCGCTCAAGCTGGAGGAGGTGCCGACTACGCCTTTGACCTTGCTCTCGTCGAGCGGCTGGATCGGCTTCTCGCCCTTGGCGAGCACTTGCTTCCAGGCATCGCCCTCGCGCTTGAACGCGAGCTTGCCGTTCTTGTTGACGAAGGTGATCTGCTGCACCGATTCGGTCGGGATCTCGGTGATCGTGCGATCGCGCCACTCGCGCAGATCCTTGCTGAACGCGAAGCGGATCGAGCCGCGCACGG
>JAYUYY010000553.1:0-12160 GCA_043752225.1 Sandaracinaceae bacterium
GCCCGCCGCAGGAGCGATGTCGGGATCGCGTCCTTCGAGCAGCTCGCACAGCCGATTGAGCGCCGCCGCCGGCTCCGCGAGCCACGCCGTCGCGCGCACCGCCAGCAGCTGGTCGGCGACCGGAGCGGTCGCAGCGAGCGCGGCGAGCACGGGTCGATCACCCAAGCGCGCCACGACGCGCGCGCGATCGAGCGGATCGACTACGCCCGATAGCTCGCGCACCGTCATCGCCGCAGCGGGCGGCTCTGCGGCCACGGGTCCGGCTATGAGGCTGAGGACCAACACGGCCGCAAGCGGGCTGCGCCCCTTGATTGGCTGTTTTGCAAGCGGGCTGCGCCCCTTGTTCGGTTGTTCCGCAAGCGGGCTGCGCCCCTTGCGAGGCATGCGCACCCCGCGATACGAACAGGCGTTCAAAAAACGCCGGGGCAAACGATGAGCCACGCGAGTCTCCAACGCATCGCGCTGCTGTGCGCGGTCCAGCTTTCTACCATTGCGCTGATAGCAGGTGCGCTGTCAGCAAGCGCTTCTTTGATCGATCCGACGCCGGCCGCGGCGCAGGCGGCCAGCGCCGATTCTTTAGAGAGTGCGCCCAAGAGCGCGCCGAAGGCCAAAGCCAAGGGCAAGAAGGCGAAGCTCGCCAAGGTCGACCCCAAGGTGCAAGCGCAGCTGAGCGCTGCCCAGAAGTTGCTCGCGTCGGGCGACCACGCCGAGGTCGAGCAAGGCATTCAAAGCCTGGGCTTGCTCGGTGTCGAAGCGGCGGTCGCTCCGCTCGTCGCGCGGATCGAGCGCGGCTTACCTCGTGATCTGCTCGAGACCGCGATCGTGACGCTGATGGCGCTCGGGCAACAAAGCGCGGGACCCGCGCTGTTCGAGCTGGCCCACTACCGTCGCGCGGAGATCCGCTTGCGCGCGATCGAAGCGATCGCAGCCGTGCGACCGAGTGGTGGCGAAGCAGCCTTGGTCGCAGCGCTCTCGGATTCCGAGAGCTCAGTGCGTTCGGCGGCGTCGACCGGGCTCGGCGAGATCGGCACAGCGAGCTCGATCGAGACGCTGTTCCGCGCGCTCGACCACGGCAACCTCGAAGCTGCGATCGCAATCGGCAAGCTGGTTCCGGCGCGCGAGGTTCGGCGTCTGTTCACGTATCTCGGCAAGGTGCCGTTCCGCAGCCTGTCGCCGGCGTTTGCAGAGGCGCTCAAGCGCAAGGACGTCAGCGAGAGCGACAAGCTCGCGATCGTCGCGCGCCTCGAAGAGGTCGGCACCGGCGAGGTGAAGGCGTTCTTCGGCGACTTGATGACCAACACCGAAGGCGCATTGCCTCCGGCCGTGAGCAAAGCCGCGCTGCGAGCGATGCAAGAGATCGCGGAGCAATGATGATGACCTCGAGCTTCTATCTTCGTGCTCACTTGGGAGCGTTCGCGCTGCTGACGCTCGCGGGCTGCGGCGGGACGCCGGACGCGTTCTCGACCCAATACGCCGACAATGATCGCTCCGACATCGAGGTGCTGCTCAACCGCGTGCAGAACGCACCGCCGCGCGTCGCGAGCACTGTCGCGGTCGGCATCACCCGCGCGCCGACCCAGCTCTACGGCTTCGACCTCGCCTCGCAACGCACGTTGTGGAAGCAGCCGATCGCGGCGACGTCCGCGCCTTTTCTGGCCGGCGAGAGCGTCATCTTTCAGACCGAGAAGTCGGTCGTGGGCGTTTCGCTGCGCACGGGCGAAAAGCAGTTCGAAGTCGCGCGCGGCCAGAAGACCCTGCGCGGCGCCGACGGCGATGGCGCGCTCGCGGTGTTCGCGATGAGCGAAGGCCAAGGCACGCAGGCGAAGTCGGAGCTGGTGCTCGCGCGTCGCGGCCGCATCGATTGGGATCGCCCGATCGACGGCGTGGTCGGCGTTCCAGCGGTCACCGGCACGGTCGTGCTCGTGCCCTGGAACAACCAGTACGTCACCGCGGTCGACGTCGAGAGCGGCAAAGAGGTCGCGCGTGTGCGCGTGCGCGACGGCGTGCTCGCCCACGCGTTTCGCGATCGCGAGAGCACGTACGTCGGCAGCCAGTACGGCATGACGCGCGTCACCGAGTCGATCGGCTCGGGCACGCTCCGCGGCGCCGGCTACTTCAAGCTGCCCGACGAGAACCTGCCGGGCCGGCCGCTGCTCTTGCGCGATGTCTACGGCGAGCAAAAGCCGACGCCACCCGACAGCGCGACGCACCGCATCCAACTCGCGTGGGAGCCGCGTGCGATGGAAGGCGTGCGCGTCGGGCTGCAGGACGACAACGTCTACTTGGTGTTCTACCGCTTCGTGTTCGCGCTCAGCCCGACCGATTACTCGGTGCGCTGGGTGCATCGCAACGAGGTCGACATCGTGGGCGCTGCGGCCCAGCCCGGCTCGGTGGTGATCGCGGATGAAGGCGGCACGTTCCTCGAGCTCGCGGCGGCCTCGGGCCGCGTCGGGTTCCGCGCGTCCAGCGAGCTGCCGAGCACGGTGGTGCGGATCCCAATCGGCAGCCGCACCACCGACCCGGGTGAGCCGCTCGCCCCTGACGAGCAACGCGCAGCGCTGCTCAACGCCGCGCAGGATACCGACGCGCGCATGGTGCCCGGGCGGATCCTCGCGGTGCGCGCGCTGACGAAGCTCGACGATGCCGAGGCGACCGCGAGCTTGATCGCGCTGTGCGATCAGACGCAGAGCGCACCCGCGGTGCGAACCGAAGCTTGCAACGCGCTCAAGAGCCGCGTGCTCGGCGCCGACTACCTGCTCGGCGCGCTCGGACGGCATGCGCAGTATCTCGAAGGCACGAGCACGCCGCCGGTCGGCGCGCTGGCTCGCGCGGCGGTCGGCATCAAAGAGAAGCGCGCGGTCGAGCCGCTGGTTTTGCACTTGACGGATCCGAACACGCCGTCCTCGGATCTCGTGGCGGTCGTCGTTGCGCTCAAAGAGCTCGGCGATGCCAGCACGTCCGCGCCGCTCAGCACGTTCTTGATGCGCTACCACGCCGACCCGATCGACGCCGAGACCGTCAACGCCCTCGATCTCGTGCCGGGTGCGATCGCAGCGCTCAGCGGACAAGACGCTCGCCCGACGCTCGAAGCAGTGATGGGCGATGAGCTCGGCGTGCACTCGGTGCGCCAGAAGGCGCGCGAGTCGCTCGACAAGCTCGAAGAGCTCGCCAAGGCCGAGAAGGCCAAGGCCGAGGAAGAAGCGCAGCCGCCCTCCGTTGCGTCGGTCGTGCCGGTGGTCGATCCCGAGACACTCGTACCGGCTCACCTCACGACCGAGCTGGTCGAGCAAGCCTTGCTGCCGGTGCGCGACAAGCTTCAGGCGTGTCTCGCGGGCGCGTCCAAGCCGACCTTTCACGCGCGCGCCGTGCTCGTGATCGAAGAGGGCAAGATCTTGATGGTCTCGGTGTTGCCCGCCGAGCTGCAGACCTGCATCGAGCCGCTCGTGCGCGGTCAGACCTTTCCGAAGACGCGCTTCCCGACCAAGGAACGCATGACCCATACGGTCAAGCGCTGAAGAGCGCGACGTATCCGCTCGCGAGCGCGCTCAATCGTAGCGTTCGGTGCGGATGCGGCGGCGGTCGTAGCCGAGGTCTTCTTTCAGCACGCGCCGCACTTCTTGCACCATGCGCGAGAGCCCGCACGCGTACACGATCGGTCGGCCCATCTGCTCGACCAGCTCGGGTAGATGCGCTTGCACGTAGCCGACGCGGCCTTCGTAATCCGCGAGCGGACGGCTCAACGTCACGTGCAGCGAGAAGCGCGGGTGCTCGCTCGCCCACGCGCGAAGCTGCGCGCCCCACAGCACGTCCGCTTCGGTGCGACAGCCGAAGATGAGCCCCATCCGCGGGCCCTCTTTGCGCTCGAGCTCTTGCTCCAGCATCGCGCGCAGCGGTGACAGTCCGGTGCCGGTGCCGACGAACAACGCGGGCTCGTCGCGCTCCGCTTCGCGCGTGAAAAACCCGTGCGGTCCGTCGAGCGGAAGCTGGGCACCGACCGTCAGCTCGTGCAGCGCGATCGACGCCGCACCCTCCTCGACCCGCGTCACCGCGATCTCGAAGCACTCGGGCGCGTGCGCGTGCGGTGCCGACGCGATCGAGTACGCGCGCCGCGTCACGCCCTGCCCATCATTCGCCGGCACATCGAGGTTCACCCATTGCCCGGCTTCATGCCCGAGCGGCTGGCCATCCACGCAGCGCAGCGAGAGCCCTCGTACGCTGGGCGAAAGCGCGCTGGTCGACATGATTTCGGCGAGCCGCAAAACCATGCGGCGTTTGTAGAGCCCGCGCGCGGCTCTGTCGACGCTTCGACTTGGCAGAAGCCGTGCCGTGTGCGTGCAAATCGCGCCCCCGCTCAGAAACGCGCTCGCGCGCGAAAACTTGCCGCTTGCCGCGCGGTTTGGCAGGTCAGGGCATGGTCGCGCTCGCCGTCATGCCGTATGCCTGCGCCGTGCCGCTCGACCTGCGTGGTTCGCCGTTCGTTCGCTCGATGGTGCTGATACCGAGGGCTCTCGCGTCGGCGCTGCTCGTACCGCTGTTGCTCGTGTCGTTTGCCGGCTGCTCCTCTTCGAGCAGCGGGCCGAGCATCGGTCGGCTGCCGACGTTGACCAGCCCCGATCCGCAGGCTGAAGCCGAGCTGCGTCAAGCCCGCGCGCGGCAAGCCGAAGGCCACGCGAGCGACGCCGTCGCGCGCTATCGGAAGTTCCTCGCCGAGCGGCCGCGCGATCCGCTCGTGCCGGTCGCGCAGCTCGCGCTCGGCCGCATCTTGATGGCGGAGCAAAAGCCCGCCGACGCGCGCGCGCTGTTCGCTGCAGTGGGCACGCATCCCGATGTCGCGGTGGCCGAGCAAGGCAGGTTTTTGGAAGCGATCGCCGCCGAGCGGATGGGCGAGCACGCGCACGCGGTGAAAGTGCTCGAGCCGATGATCGGCCGCACGGTCGATCCCGAAGACACGCAGCTGCTGCTCACGACGCTCGCGAATGCGTTGATCGGGCTCGAGCGCTTCGCCGAAGCGATCGGCGTGCTCGATCGCGCCTGCCAAGCGAAACCTCAAAACGCGGCGTCACAGACTCGGCGCAGCGAGCTGCAAGCCGAAATGACCAAGCTGATCCGCGAGCGCGCGCGCAGCGCCGACATCGAGCAGCTCTACGAAGGCCTGCCGCAAGACGGCTGCGCTTGGCCCGAAGTGGTGCGGCGCGGCGTGATCGACGCCGACGCGAAGGGCGACGCGGATCGCGCGCGCGAGCTGCTCGAGGTGCTGCGCGATCACGATCTGCCGATCGACGACGCGCTCTCCAGCATCGCGATGCGCGCGGATCGGCCGGAAGACGCCGATCCGCGCGTCGTGGGCGCCGTGCTGAGCCTGAGCGGCAAAGGTCGGCGCGTCGGCGAGCTCGCGTTGCGCGGCTTGATGTTGGCCGCAGGGCTCCCGCCAAACGGTCCGCTGCCGAAGGACGCGCCGCAGCTCGTGTTCCGCGATGACGGCGGCGATCCCGATCGCGCAGCCGCCGCCGTCGCCGAGCTCGCGACGATCCACCGCGCGATCGCGATCGTCGGTCCGCTCGACGTGCGCGTCGCGGCCGCTGCGAGCAAAAAGGCGCAAGAGCTCGGCGTTCCGCTGATCCTGCTCACGCCCGCAGGTCCGCTCGAAGGCAGCCTCGTGCACCGCGTGTTCGCCACGCCCGACGCCGAGCTCGACGCGCTGCTCACGCGCGCGCAACGCGACGGCAGCAAGCGCGTCGCTGCGCTCTTGCCCGAAGGTGCCTACGGCGACGTGATGGAAGCCGCGCTGCGCGAGTCCGCCGCGCGCAAGCACCTCACGGTCGCGGTAGCGCAGCGCTATCCGCTGTCGGCGACCGCGTTCGGGCGCGAGATCGAAACGCTCGCAGCAGCGCAGTTCGACGCGCTGTTCATCGCGGGCGCAGCCAGCAACGTCGCGCTGATCGCACCCGCGCTCGCGGCGGGCGGTCTGTGGTCAACCGCAGCCGGCCAGGCTGCTCCCGCAGGCGGTCGCGCGATCCGCGTGCTCGCGCCGGCAGCCGCGTTCGATGACGATCTCGCGCGCAGCGTGGGCCGCTACCTGCAGGGCGCGCTCTTCTCGGTTCCGTTCGACGCGAGCACCGCGACCGGCAGCTCGGCCGCTTTCGCGCAAGCGTTCGCCACGCGCTTCGGCGCGCCGGCGGATACGTACGCAGCGTTCGCGCACGACGCGTATCGACTCGTGCGCGCCGCGGTCGCCGCCGGTGGGACTACGCGCGCGGCGCTCGCGCAACAGCTGGTGCGCGTGCACCCGGACAACCCCGCGTCCGGAATGCGCGGTCTATCCGCAACGCGCGAAGCCGAGACCGCGACACGCTTGCTCGAGCTGCAAGGCTCGGTCTTCGTGCAGCTCGAATAGCTGCGCTCACCGCAGTAAGAACGTGAGCGCGATGACCGCGACGATCACGCCCGCCGCGATCAGCGCCACGCTCCTGCCGCCAAGGCCGGTGGTCGGCACGGGCGGCAAGCTCGAGTCGTTGCGCGATGCGTTCGGGCTCGTCGTGCGGTCCGACGAGGCGGCGGACGCCGATGCGATCTTCGCAGCGCTCGGCACCGGCGCTTTGTGCTGCACGGGATCGGTCGCGGCCAGCGGCTCGACGATCGAGCTCAGCGGCGCGGTCGCCGCGGTGCCGAAGGCTGCATGGGCTCCGGCAGCAGCCGCACCCTTGCTCGCTTGAGGTTGCGGAGCGCGCGCCGGCTGCGCTTTCGCGGTCGCCTGCGCCGCCGTGATCGCTTCTGCGATCTCCGCTTCGCTCGTAGTCGCGAAGTGCTCGATCGTCCCGGTCAAGCCGTACACCGCGATCACCGCATCCCCGAGCTCGCGCGCTGCACCGTAGCGCTTCTCTTTATCTTTGCGCAGCGCGTGCGCGATCACGCCATCCATCGCGGGCGGTAAGTTTTTGCCGACGCCGCTCGGAGGCGCAGGCTCGTCCTGCATGATCCGCACGAGGATGCGCGCGAGGCTCGCGGCTTCGAAGGCGACCTTTCCGGTCAACATCTCGTAGACGATGGCGCCGAGCGCGAACACGTCGGTGCGCTGATCGACATCGGCTTTGCCCATCGCCTGCTCGGGCGACATGTAATACGGCGATCCCACCGTCGTGCCGAACGCGGTGAGCTTCGCGCCCATCTCCATCTGCAGCTTCACCGAGCCGAAATCGAGCACGCGCACGTCGTCGCCGGCCTCGGTCTTGCACAAAAAGATGTTGTCGGGCTTGAGATCGCGGTGGATGAAGCCAAACGAGTGCGCGTACTCGAGCGCGAGCGCAATCTGACTGGTGATGCGAACGATGCGCGCAGGCGGCACCGGTTCGCCGCGACCGAGCAGCTTTCCGAGCTCTTCACCCTCGAGATACTCCATCGTGAGGAAGCGCGAGCCATCCGGCGTATTGCCGAACTCGTGCACCGTCACTACGTGCGCGTGGCGCATCTCGTTGGCGCTCTCGTACTCGCGCTTGAAGCGCGCGACCGCCACGTTGTCGCGCGCCACGTGCGCGTGCAGCACCTTCACCGCGACGCGCTCTTTGGTGTCGGGGTCACGGCCTTCGTACACCCGGCCCATGGCGCCGTCCGCGACGCGTGCGACCACCACGTACTTGCCGAGCTTGGTGCCGAGCCGCGGATCGGCGTCGCGCGGGTCCTGCTCCTGAACGGTGATCACGCCATCCTCCCCGCAGAAGAACACTGCGTCCGGATAGCTACGACCACACGAAGGACAAGAACGAGCCACTGTTCATCAATGCTATCGAAGGGTTGCGGATGCAGCAACGACCGCGATCAGCTCACGCGCGCACGAGCCATCCGTCTCCGCCCGGGTCGTGCACGAGCGTGAGCTCCTGGCCATCCTGCGTCCGCACTCGAAAGCACACCACGTCGTCGCCATCCGGAGCCTCGCTCGGCTCGGTCCAGCGCCCGATCACGTCGCTCACCGCCACGCGGATGCCGCCTTCACTGAACGCGGTCGGGGCATACGCCCAGCCCACGGCGGAGCGCACCAAGACCTCGAGCCCGCGGGTCCGGTCCCACGAGGGCGCCTCGAACCCGGTTTCGCTCCGAAACTCGCGGCTGAGCTCCTGCAGCGCGATCTCGAGCTTGCTGCGGTCGACCTCGGGGGTAACCACCGCGACGGCAACGTACTCGTCGCACATGCGGCGCGCCCAGAGCGTTCGGAGGTCGCTCGCGACCTCAAGCGAGAACGGCTCGACCAAACCCAGCTTGCTCGCGCCGCTGCACACCTGATGGAGCATGACGAACGCGTGCGCCGCGCTGACCTTGGCGTCGTACGAATCGATGCCCGCGACGTAGTCGATGCACTCGCCTTCCTGGTCGACGAGCGCAAACGCGAGCGCAGCGGGGATCGCGTCGTAAGCGCGGCGCAACATCGGCGTGAAGGTCGTCTCGAGCTGGTCGCGCGCGGTTTCGGGGAGCGCCATAGAAGCCGCCGATGCCTTCACGCTCACGGGCCTTCAATCCACGCGAGCTTCGCAGCCACGTCCTTATCGAGCTGCGGCAATCGATCACGCCGAAGGTCGGTAAGCAAGCTTTCGACGCGCTCCTTACGCCTGCGCAGCAGAATCTCTTCGCGCAGCGTCACCACGGCTTCTTCGAACGGCACCTCGAGCGCGGGCATGATCTCGAGCACTCGAATCGCATGCCATCCGAACGAGGTCCGCACCGGTTGCGGCACGACGCCCGCCTCCGCGATCGAGAAGAGCGCGTCCTTGAACTCGCTCACCAGGCCCGACGAGCGACCCGCGGGCGGCAGCGCTTCGGCTTTGAGCTCGATGCCGCGCACGCGCAGCTTGCGATAGCGCGCAACGATCGCCTCGGGCGCGGTCGTCCCGAGATCCTCGAGCGCCGCGGCCGCGAGCTCTTTGGCCACGCGGTCTTCTTCGAGCGTCGCCGTCTTCGACAGGCGCGCGAGCACGTGCAGTGATTTTCGGCGCTCCGGCATATGAAAGCGCGCGTCGGTCGCGTATGCGCTGCGCAGCTCTTCGTCGCTGACTTGCACGGCGTCCGCCTCGGCTTGCAGCAGCGCTTGCACGCGCGCCCGCGAGGCGACCAGATCGACCTCGGGCCCCTTCACCCCGCGGCGCGCGGCCTCCGCCATCAGCAGGCGCTCGGCCTCGAGTCGGTGCAGCGCCTGCGCCGGTGCGAGCGAAGAAGCCCGAACGAGCTGCTGTACCTCGTCGAGCGATATCGGATCGCCGTTCACCGTGCTCACGACGGGACCACTCACTCGTCCACGCGCGGTGGCCGCGCGCTCGGCATCCGTTGACTCGCCCTGACCGCACGCGAACAGACAGCACGCGAGCAGCGCGAGCAGCGCGAGCAGCGCGAGCACGTGGCCCGCGACTGGCAGCGCGCCCACGCCGGACGCCCGGGGCAGACCACGCAATCGCCGACGCTCTGGCTGTACGCACGCGCTCACGGTCAATCGCTCATCGACGGCTTGAGGAGCTCCACGCCCGCGCGCATCAACGAGATGCCCGTGAGCACCAAGATGATACACGCCAGATAGTCGCGACCGCGCAGCTCGGTGACCGCGACGAACAGGACGCCCAACGCGACCAGCAGTAGCAGCACGCCCGAGCCCTCGCGCAGCAGTCCCGTCACGCGGCTCAGTCTACTACCGGGCGAGAACGCCCGGCCATTGTTCGGGAGCGGACCCGCACAGGGCCCCGCTGGTCAGGATCCCGCGCGCAGCATCAGGCGCGAGCGTGTGGGCAACGCCTCACGCTTGAAGTTGGTCCAAATCGAACGGCCGTCCTCGCGGGCCTCGAGCTCGCTGATTTTGTCGACCACGAGCTGGCTGCCCTTCACCGCGAGGTGGTCGAGCGCGCTCAGCGCCTCGTTTCGCACTTCGAGGTCTTCGTTCTCGAGCATCTTCACCAGGCCCGCCATCGCGGCGTCATTGCCGGCGCCGAAGCGGCCCAGCATGTTGGCGGCCTTGCGCAGCACGACCTTGTTCGCATCGCCGGTCTTGCCGACCCAGCACTCGACCTTGGTGTCGCATTCCTCGGCGGCTTTGATCGCGACGTCGTAGTCCTTGATCTGATCCTTGATCAGCTCTTCCTTCTCCATCACATCCTTGAGCGGCTGTGATTCGGCTTTGTTCGCGAGCATCACGTGGCTCACGAAGCCGTACATCTGGACTGGCGGCAGCTCGGTCTCGGTCGTCTTCGCGACGTCGAGCAGCACCGGCATGATCTCGTCGGCATACAGGTGCCGCATCGCGACCAAGAGCTGCGGACGGATCTGCTTGTCCGACTGCTCGTAGACCTTCTTGAGCGCTTCGACGACGCGCGCGGTGTCGCCCGGCTCGCGGTTCAAACCGACCAGCGCGATCGCAGCGTTCGCACGCCGCTCGGGGGTCTTGCTCTCGGTCTCGGCGATCAGCGCGTCCATCGCCTCGCGCAGGCCGAGCCGTCCGAGCGCGATGATCGCTTCGTGCGCGACCAAGTCCTTCTTGTTCATGCTCGCTGCGAGCTGCGCGTCTTGGCGGCGGAACGACTCGATCGACAGCTCGACGAGCTTGTTGACCTCCTCGTTCTCACCCTTGAGCGTCTTGAGCAGCGGCTCGAGCGAAGGCTTGCCGATCGCGACCAGCACCGCTTGCGCATCCTCGTTCATGCGGTTCTGCGGGTTGGTCGGGTCGAACATGTAGAGCGCCTTGACCATCGCGGGCACGGCTTCCGGATCGGCCGTAGCGACCAGCTGCTGCGCGGCTAGCAAGTTGAAAAGGAAGTTCTGCGCTTCGTCCTGGCGCAGCACGACCTCGACCAGCACCGGCGTCGTGCGCTTGTCCTTGAGCTTGCCGAGCACCTCGATGAACGACTTGCGCATGCGCACGTCGACCGGGCGCTTGCCCTCGACGCGCGAGAGCGCCTTGCCGATCGCCTCGATCACTGCGCCCTTCTTCTCCGGCGGCACATCGATCTCGGTCATCGTGCGCGCCGCGGCGACCGCGTGGTCCTCGCTCACTTCGGCTTGCCACTCGAGCGCCTTGAGCAACGCGGGGAGCGCGCGCGGGTCGCGCATCTCGGCCAACAGCTGCAGGATCTTGAGACCGTTCTGCGAGTCCTCCGGATGCTCTAGGAACGTCTTGACGAGCAGCTCGTGCGTGAGGTCGTTGAACTCTTTGACGGCGGGTGCGGAGCGATCGCCCTTCGCCTCGACCAGCCGCTGGCTGAAGATGCTCTGCAAGCGACCGACCGCGTGCTCGCGTCGCACCGAGTCCGCGAGCTCTTCGGCTTGGCCCTTCGGATCGTTGTCGTCCGCGTGGCACGCAGCCAAGAGGCCGGTCGCGACGATCAGTTGGACGGCGAGCCACAACGGTGACCGCGCGATGGTTCGCGCGTGACGTGACGCTGACGTTGTCATGTGAAGCCTCCCCGTCCGGCGCGATTCGCGGCCGGCACAACAGTGCTCAAACACCCAAAACCCGTTTATTTGCGAGCACTTACGGTCTCTCGCGGGCGGGACTATATCGATCGAGCGAGCGCGCTGTCAACGCCGCCATCTGGGTAGCGAGCCGTAACGGGACGCTTGCGAGCAGCGCAGGACAATACTATCCCCGCCGGTCCGCAGCGGATGCGTAGGGGCGATCGAGATCTATGGCACAAAACGAGCAAGCATCTGCACCGCTGACCGGACTCGACGACTTACTCATTCCCTTTCACGAGGCGATCAAACCGCCCGAGCAGTTCCTGGTCGGCACCGAAGCCGAGAAGCCCGGCCTGCTCGCGGAGAGCCTAGAACCGCTGCCCTTCGAAGGACCGCGCAGCGTTAGCGCGGTGCTCGCGCTGCTCGCAGAGCGCTACGGCTGGCACCCCGAGCGCGAGCACGAGACCGCGCCGGTGATCGCGCTGACCCGCAACAAGGCCTCGATCACGCTCGAGCCCGGCGGCCAGCTCGAGCTCTCGGGCGCACCGCTGCGCACGATCCACGAGACGCACGCCGAGCTCGCGGAGCACTTCGATGAGCTGCGCGCGATCTCGGGCGATCTCGGCATCGTGTGGATGAGCCTTGGCTTTCATCCGTTCGCGACCCAAGCCGAGCTCCCGCACGTGCCGAAGCTTCGTTACGGCGTGATGGAGAAGTATCTGCCGACGCGCGGCGCGCG
>JAYUYY010000554.1:0-5001 GCA_043752225.1 Sandaracinaceae bacterium
GTCGTTGCGATCGCCGGCGAGGGCCCGGGGCACGAGCTCGGTGCGCGCCTCGCGGGGTCCGTCTTGGCGCGCTTTTCGGGTGCGTGGTGGAAGCATCACGAGTGGCTCGACGTGCTCGGCTGCGCGCTGCGCTTCACGCACGCGAGCGCGCCGTCGGCGCAGGCCGCGTTCGGCGATCAAGACTTGTTGCTCGCGACCATCCGCGTCCCGATGACCACGCTGTTCGCGCCGCTCACGACCCGCGTCCACGACTATCTGGGCAACTCGTACTTCGGGGTCTCACCGTTTGCGGCGTCGGGTCTCGGCCGCATCAAGCTGCGGCTCACGCCCGAGCACCCTGCACCGTCTGGAGCCTCGCGCGGCGAGCGGCTCGATCTCGCGCTCGACGCCGGCCTGCGCTTGAAGCTCGAGGCGCGCCCCGCGCAGCTCGGCGCGCCCTATCAGCCGATCGCCGACATCCATCTGTGCGAGCGCGTCGTGCTCGATCAAGAAGCGCTGAGCTTCGACCCGTTCCGCGATGGCTGCGGGCTCTCACCCGTCGGCTTCGTGCACTCGATGCGCATCGCGAGCTATGCCGCCAGCCGCAAAGGCCGCGCAGCCGCGCGCTCGCGATAAACAACTAGCGCTGCGCGTGGACTTGGGCGGCTCGCGTGATCGCGTTCTCGATGCTTTGCGGTGAGAAGCCGACCAGCACGGCGCCATCGATGTCGATCGTCGGGATCGAACCCTTCGGGTTGAGCCGGCGCATGATCAACGCCGCGGATTCGCTCTGCTCGATGTCATGCTCCACGTACGCGATGCCCTGTGCGTCGAGATAGGCGCTCGCGGCTTTGCACGAGGGACACCAGCTGGTCGAGTACATCACGATCGACACGCTGGAACGCGCGCGCTTGAGCGTACGCGCGAGCTGATCGGCTTCGATCATGTCGCGGCTGCGTTGATCTTGCTCGGCCGTTTGCTGCGCGCGCAACGCTTCGGCGGGTGGCTCGGCTTGAGCTGCTGGTTGTGCTGGTTGTGCTTCGGGCGGAGCGGCCTGCTCGACTTGAGCGGCCTGCGCGTGCTCGGTGCGCTCTTGAGCCTCGCGCGCGGCATGCTGATCGGGCTGCGCTGCGCGACTGTGGGCGCCGCGGTCGGTCGCAGGCACGAGGGCGCCGCGTGAGCTCTGCGCGGCGGGCGTGTTGAGCTCCACGAGCTCGAGCACGAACACCAGCGCGACGCCGATCGACACGAATGCAGCCATGCCCATCAGCAAGGTCACGATCCGCGCGCCCCACGATCGCTCGCTCTGGGCGATCGGCATCACGCTCGATCGCTTCGCAGCCGGCCGCACCGACACGCGCTTGCACAAGACGCACAGCCCGTCGGGACCTGTGGCTAGCGCGTGCTCGACGCACAGCGATCGGCGCGGTGATCCGGAGGCGCGCATCACGCCCACGGATCGGCGACGCCGACCTTCTTGGGTTTAGGCTCGGCCTGCGTCGTGTCGCGACCTTGCGACCACAACGCGACGCCCGCGAGCGCGACCGCGATCACCGCGATTGCGATCGATCGCGAGCTGCTCTTCTGCGCACGGGTCGCCTGCACAGCCGGGCTGGGCTTCGCATCCTTGCCGATGCGATGGTCGGCTTGCTCCGGCGACATGTATTGAGGCGTGCCAATCAACATGCCGGGCAGGGTGTGCAGGCTGTCGACCGCGGGACCGACCAGCTTCGAGAGCCCGAAGTCGAGCACCTTGAGCTCGAGCGTCTCGCTCTGTCCGTTGCGCTCGCGCTTGCAGACGTAGAGGTTCTCGGGCTTCAGATCGCGATGCACGATGCCCTTGCGATGCGCGGCATCGATCCCGCGCAGCGCCGGCATCAAGAGATCGGTCGCCTCGGCGGCGCTCATCGGTCCGCGCTCTTTGAGGTAATCGCTGAGCGCTTGGCCTTCGACCAGCTCCATCACCAAGAAGACGCCGCTCGCGTGCTCGCCCGCGTCGTGCACGCGCACCACGTTCGGGTGCTGGATCGACCCGGCCGCGCGCGCCTCGCGCAGGAACCTTCGGCGCCGCTCGTCGCGATGCGAGCGGCCTTCGAACATCCACTTGAGCGCGACGCGCCGCCCGCCCGTGAGCTGCGTGGCCGCGTACACGACAGCCATGCCACCACGTCCGAGCTCGCTCTCGATCCGGTAGCGCTCGGCGATCACGTCCCCAGCTTGCGGGAGGTTCGTGTCGGTGTAGCGCGCAGGCTCGGCGACGGGCGTGGGCTCCGCGATCTCGTCCGCTCTGAGCCCTCTGCTTGCTGGCTCGCAAGCCGCGCCCGGCTCAGGGGCCTGAGCTGCGTCTTCTTCCTGCGTGGCGCCTGACTTCGGCCCCGACATGGGGCGCCGAGAGTTGCACGTCGGGGCATAGCGTTTCAACGCGAGCAGCCCGCCGCGTGCTGCGCGTTGTGGCCCTGTTGCCGCGTCTTGGGGCATTATCGCCGCATGCAACGGCGCTCTTTCAACGATCTCGTGTGGCTGCGGTCGAGCGCGTGCGCGCTCTTTCTCCTGACCGGCGTGCTCGCGTGTAGCAGTGGCGACGATGACTCAACGGGTGCGAATGGGGACGGCGATGGCGGCACCGATCCCTTCGGCAACCCGAACGGTCGACCGACGGATTTTCGAGACGGCGGCGGCAGCGGCTCCAATGGAGGCAGTGGCTCGAGCGGCGCGGGCGGCAGCGGCACGGCCGACGGCGGCTTCGGCTGTGGCGACGCGTTGCGCTTGGTGGTGCGCGACTTCACCGAAGAGCACCCCGACTTCGAGCACTTCACCGGCGACGGCCTCGACGGCATCGTCGAAGAAGACCTCGGCTCTGATCACAAGCCCGTGTACGCGTCGGATGAGGGCACCGCGCTGACCAGCGGCCCCGATGAATTTGCCGACTGGTACCACGACGTGGACGGCGTCAATCAACGCGTCGAGGTCGACATCCGCTTCACCGAGGTCAGCCCCGGCGTCTTCGCATACGACAACAGCAGCTTCTTCCCGATCGACGGCCAGGGCTTTGGCAACGGTCCCGACGATGCTGACCACAATTTCTTGTTCACCACCGAGGCGCACACGGTGTTCACATACAAAGGCGGCGAGCAGTTCACGTTCCGCGGCGACGACGATCTCTGGGTGTTCGTGAACAACAAGCTCGCGGTCGATCTCGGCGGCCTGCATTCGCGGCTCGAAGAGAGCATCGACTTCGACGCGAACGCGGACCGCCTCGGGATCACCGTCGGCGAGACCTACCCGATGGACATCTTCCACGCGGAGCGCCACACGGAGGAGTCGAACTTCCGGATCGAAACCACGATCGATCTCACCTGCATCGACAACATCAGCGTGGACTAGCGCAACCGCGCTGCATGTTGGCGACCCGGAGGGGAGCTCCGGCGCGACAGCGCTGCATGTTGGCGACCCGGAGGGGAGCTCCGGCGCGACAGCGCTGCTAACTACCTGTCAGCCGATTCGCGGCGCGTTTCGGGCAGCGGGCCGAACCAGCCGAAGAAGGTCTCGAGCATCGCTTTGCGCTCGGGCGGCAGGTAGTCGAAGTTGAAGCCGCGGTCGATGATCTCCCAGTACTCGGGCGAGGTCACGCGCATCAGCTCGTCGCGGATCGAGGCCAGGCGCTCGGGCTCTTCGTCGATCATGTCGTGGTGCACGAGGCGCGCGCGGGTCTCGTCGCCGCTCGCCAAGAAGTACGCCGCGAGCTTGACCTGAGCTTTGCGTACGCCGCGCAGGCTCGCGTCTTGGGCTTGAGCTTCACCGCCGTCCTTCTTGTCGACGCGCAAGAAGATCTCGAGCAGCGCGTCGACCACCGGTGAGCCGGCCTTGTGCGCGACCTCGTTGAGCGTGCACAGGTCGTACGCGACCGTCTCCAGGATGAACGGCAGCTTGGCGTCGAACGAGACGTGGCCGTAGTAGCTGAAGTAACGCGCGATCTCGACCGAGTGCTGCCCGCCGCGATAGCCGAGCAGGTTTTGCGCGAGGAGGCGGTACTGGTGCACGACGCTGTACGCGGTGCGCACGTCGCCGCCGTTGATCGCCATGCGCAAGTACGTGTTCAGGAACTTGATCGCGAGGTGCACCAGCTCGTGGCGCCCTTCACGCGCGGCTTCGTCGGCCGCCAAGCGCGTGTTGATCGCGATCAAGTAGCAAACATCGCGCATTTGGTTGAGCGCTTCGCCGAACACCATCTGGTATTGCCGCAAGATCTTCAGCTCGAGCCAAATCCGGCGCGCGCTGACGTCGGCGAGCACCGCCGGATCCATCGAGACGAAGTCGGCGTTGTGCGCGAGCGTCCCGTCCAGCACGTAGAAGCTCTCGGGCAGCGTGGCACGCGCCTTCTGGTAATCGCGCATCAGGTCGCGCAGCGCATCGACCGCCGCCATCGACACGCCTTTGTCGCGATTCTCCATCGCGTTGAGCGCGACCTCGCCGATCTGCTCGACGCCGCGCACGGCTTCGTTCTGCAGCGCGAGCACGTCATCGGGCTTGCTCGGCCGCCGGCGCAGCGCGCGCACCGTGTGCTGATAGATCCGATTGACGATCGAGATCGGATTCAAGTACGCGAACACGAAGTTGAAGTACGGCAGCAGGATCAAGAGACACGTCGTGAGCAGCGCCATCGTCACGCCGATGCCGGCGTACGGAACGAAGTTGCCGGCGTGTCCGGTGTCGCCGAACGTCATCGTCACCCACACGCCCTGCAGCGCGGTGACCACGAACAAGCTCATCACGACGAAGTTGATCGGCTCGCCCACGAACAGCTCGGTCACGCGGTGCGTGTAGCGGTTGCTCGCGAGCTCGACCACGATCGCGACCACGGTCAGCGCGATCGCCAGCACCGCCGCGACGATCTCGCCGGAGTTCGCGAGCGTGCTCGCCGCCGCGGCGGGGTTCGGATGCACCAGCCGGTACATCAGCTCGAGCGGATCCGCGTGGCCCGCGTTGTCGATCAGGTATGTGAGCACGAACAGCGTGAACGCC
>JAYUYY010000555.1:0-4994 GCA_043752225.1 Sandaracinaceae bacterium
CTCCCTCGTCATTAAGCGTATAGAGCGATCACAGCGACGCCGGTGACGGTGCCGAGCGCGCCGAGCACGCGGCCGCGAGTCGGTTGCTCGCGCAGCGCCCAGACTGCGAGAGCGACCGCAAAGAGCACGCTGCACTGGCGCACAGCGACTACGTAGCTGACGGGCGCGGTGCGCAAGGCCTCGAGCGTGAGCGCGTAGCTCACGAACGTCGCGAGCGCCGCACCGGCCACCCAACCGGAGCGCGCGCGCGCGATCGCTTGCAGCTTGGGTGCACCGAGCGTCTTGAGCGCGTACGGCAGCACCACCAACGCGGCGCCGATCGTGGGCAAGAGATACGCGACCACAGCACGCGGTAGCGAGCTCTCCCACGGCGTCGCGCTCAAGAGCCCCATGATTCGCTTGTCGAGGATCGAGAATGCTGTGGTGATGAGGAGCAACACGTACGCCCAAACGGATGCGCGGTTGTAGAAGGCGGCGCGGCGGAACGCACCGCCGGTTTGAACCAACCACATGCCGATCAACGTGAGCGCGATCCCCAAGACGCCCACCAAGCTCAGCCGCTCGCCGAGCCACGGCACCGCAAACAGCGGCACGAGCGCCGGCGTCGAGCGAGAGATCGGATAGACGACGGACAAGTCGCCACTCTCGTAGGCGCGCGCCAGCACGATGTACGAGAGCCCGTGAAGCACGCTGCTCCAAGCCAGCCATAGCGCAATTGGGCTAGACCACACCGCAACTGGAACGAACGGCAGCACACACACGGCTAAGGTCGCCGTGAGGCCGATCATGAGAAAGAGAAACGCTGCCGGCTCCGAGTGGCGCTTGGCAGCTACGTTCCAGGCCGCGTGCAGAACTGCCGACAAAAGCACGAGGCCCAGCTCGCGTGGGCTCATGCTGAGGTCTAGCACGCGATCACTTGCAGCGCGGCCCTTCCACACGGTTTTACGCGTTGCCGCGAGCAGTGGGTCGTGCGCATCCGCTGCGAGCATCGGCCGCAATCGCCGCACGTCGGCGTTGTGTGTAGGTCTTACCCGTGCCATGCCTGCCACCGTGAGTGAAACCGCAACGCACGCCGAGCACGGTGCGCACAAAGACGAGCTGACCGATGACGCGCTCGCTGGCTCCTTGCGCGTGTGGCAGCGCCGGCATGGGCATCGCTTCTCGCTCGACGACACGCTCACCGCATGGGTCGCGGCGCGAACGCAACCGGATGCGAGCTGCGCGCTCGACCTCGGCTGCGGCATCGGCTCGGTGCTGCTGATGCTCGCGTACAAGCTGCCGAGCGCACGGCTGTTCGGGCTCGAGGCGCAAACCCAATCGCATCAGCTTGCGTGTGCAAATATCGCGCGCAATCAGCTTGAGCTGCGGGTGAGCGCGCTGCTCGGCGATTTGCGCGACGAGGCGCGCCTGCAGCTGCTGCTCGAGCGCAACGGCGCACGCTTTCCGCTCGTGACCGGGACGCCGCCGTATCTTCCAGCCAATGACGGCACGCTGCCGCCTGACTCGCAGCGCGCACATGCCCGCTTCGAGCTGCGCGGCGGAGTCGAGGCCTACATGCAAGCTGCGGCTCGGGCGCTGCAGCCCGACGGAGTGTTCGTGATGTGCGCGGGAGCGCGCGCGGATGAGCGCATCGAACGCGGCGCACACGCGGCGGGCCTGTACGTGCGCGAGGTGTTGCCGGTCGTGCCGAGCATGCGCAAGGGCGTGCTCTTCTCGGTGTGGATGCTCGCGACGCTCGACGGAGCGCCTGCGCGTCCGGAAATCGTTCGACACGCGCCATTCATCGCGCGCGATGAGCACGGCGCACGCACTCAAAGCGCGCTCGACGTGCCGACCTTCTTTGGCTTGCCTATCCCAGAGCACGAGGCGAGCAGCCCCGTGCTGCGAGCTCGATCGCAGCCAGCGCACGATCGAGCGATCGCGACCGACACCTGCAGCAACCACTCATGATCGAACGCCCCACACCTCTGACACGACCGCGCGCAGCGCTCAGCAATCAAGGCGGTGACGCAGAGCTGTGGGGAGATCCACGCTATGCGGCCCCGCTCGGCGATGCGCTGCGCGCTTCCTCAGGCCCTGCGGACCGACTGACGCACGGCTTCCACACTTATCCCGCGCGCATGCATCCCGAGATCGCTGCGCAGGTGTTGCGGGCGTTCAGCCAACCGGGCGAGCGCGTGCTCGATCCGTTTTGCGGCAGCGGAACTGTGCTGGTCGAAGCGCTGGTCGCGGGTCGACTGGTCGCGGGCGTCGATCTCAGCCCGCTCGCGCTGCGGATCGCCGAGACCCACGTCGCGCGGCCCAACGAAGATCAGCGCGCGCGCTTCATCAAAGCGCTCGAGCAGATCGGCGAGGCCTCGCTGCAGCGCGTGCAGAGCCGCACACGCGCGATCGCGCCGCTCAACGCCGAAGAGCGCGCGTTCTACGATCCCCACGTGGTGCTCGAGCTGGCAGGGCTGCGCCACGAGATCCTCTCGCTCAAGCAGGGACCGATTCAGCGGATGCTCGAGGTGGTGCTGTCTTCGTTGCTGGTGAAGGTCTCGCGCCAGCGCGCGGACACCTCCGACGAGACGATCGAGAAGCGCATCCGCAAGGGCCTCACGACCGAGATGTTCGTGCGCAAAGGTCGCGAGCTCGCGGAGCGCTGGGAGCTGCTCGACGAAGCGATGCCCGAGCACGCCAAACCCGCAAAGCTGGTGCTCGGCGACGCGCGGCACCTGCCGAACCTGGTGCAAGGGCCGTTCGAGCTGATCCTCTGCTCACCGCCCTATGGCGGCACCTACGATTATCACTCGCATCACATCCGGCGTTATCCGTGGCTGTCGATCGACGCCAGCGCCTTGGAGCACGGCGAGGTAGGATCGCGGCGGCGGCTGTCCGAAGCGCACAACGGACAAGCGCGCTGGGACGACGAGCTGCTCTCCTGCCTGCGCGCGATGGCCGCAGTGCTCGCCGAGAACGGCTGCATCGTGCTGTTGATCGGCGACGCCGAAATCATGGGTCAGCGCATCGATGCGCGCGCACAGGTCGAGCGACTCGCGAAGCACGCAAAGCTACGGCTGGTCAGCGCCGCCGCGCAGCAGCGGCAGGACTTTCGCACCGGCACACCGCGCCGCGAGCACCTGTTGTTGCTGGCGTAGGAACCCGCGATCTGCGCGCTGCCCGGCAGGGTTAACTGGGCGTCAAGTTTTCGTGCGCCGCCCGGTTTTTTGACCCTACCGGACGCAGCCTCGATTGTTCTGCGCGTGAGCGAGAAAGAGCGAATCGAGCTGAACGGGCAGACGCTCGATGGCCGTTACCGCATCGAGCGCCGCATTGGTCTTGGCGGCACGGGAGTCGTGTTCGAAGCGACGTGCCTGCGCGATGGAACCCGCCAAGCGATCAAGACGCTACGGCCATGTTTCGTCGATCACCCGGATCTGGGTCGGCGCCTGCGCCGCGAGGCCGAGGTCGCGCGGCGCGTACGCCATCCCGGTGTCGTGCCGACGCTCGACGAAGGCACGCTCTCGGACGGCTCTCCTTACATCGTGATGCCGTTGCTGCTCGGCGAGAGCATGTCGCGCATCTTGCTGCGCAAGACCGTGCTGCCGATCGATACCGTCGCGGCGCTCGTCAGCCGCATCGCTGCAATCCTGCACGCGGCACATTGCGCGGGCTACGTGCACCGTGACGTGAAGCCGGAGCATTTGCTGCTCGAGTCCAGCCCGACCGGTGACTTGGTCGGTTACCTGCTCGACTTCGGAGTCTGCTCGAGCGAGGACGCGCCGAGCGACGAGCGCGACCGCGAGCGCGGCAAGGTCTTCGGAACGCCTAGCTATTGCTCGCCCGAGCAAGCCGCGGGTGAGAACGAGATCGACGGCCGCGCGGACCTGTTTTCGCTCGGCGTGCTGGCCTTCGAGGCGATCTCGGGCCGCTTGCCTTTTTCGGGCTCGACGGTCTCGAAGCTCCTGCTCCGCATCATTCGTGAGGACGCGCCGCGCCTTTCGGACCTGATGCCCAAGATCGATCCCGCGATCGACGACATCGTCGCCCGCATGCTGGCGCGCGATCCAAACGATCGGTTTCCGTCCGCGCGTGCGGTGGCCCGTGCGCTCGCGCCTTATGTGGGCGACCGTAAGCTCGTCGAACGCCGTATCGCAGCGTCGTTGCACGCGACCGGCAGCGTGGTCGAGGCCACGCCGACCGAGCGCAACACCGCGATGCAGAACGTCGCCTGACCGGCTCGCGAGCGTTGCGCACCACGCGCTCGGCGAATGCTTGCGCCGCGTGAAGCCCTAACTGTACGATCGCGAGCCTCGACACGGCTTGCGTGCTCGGGGGGAAAGACTTGGGCGCGCGGGCATGTTTCGAGATCTCTTGCAAAGCAAGAACGCAGCCCCCGCGCTGATCTTGCTCGTCGTAGGTGCGCTGTTCGCGGTCGTGCTGCCTGCAGTAACGGCTTTCCCTGGCTGGGCTGCGGGGTTCGTCGCGCTGGTCGTAGGCGTCATCTCGGGCGTGCTGGCGATGCAGGGCCGCGGCGCGAGCGCCGACGAGCTGCTCGCGCTGCGCACCGGTGTAAAGGCCTCCCAACGCGGTGAGCGCGGTAGCAGGCCACTCGCGCTCTCGCGCGAGCTCGCCGAGGTGTTCGAGGCGCTCGACGCGCTCGCGAGCGACACTCAGGTACGCGCGGCGCGCATTAAGGAGCTCGAAGAGAGCTCCAAAAAGCTCAAGGGCGACAGCGAGCGCGACAGCGAACGCATGGGCCTTGCCGAAGAAGAGCTAGGCCGCGTCGTGAGCGAGCTATCCGGCGGCTTGAGCGAGCAGGCGGTCGCGATCGATCAGGTCGCAGG
Source organism: Sandaracinaceae bacterium (assembly GCA_043752225.1). Classification (GTDB taxonomy): domain Bacteria; phylum Myxococcota_A; class Polyangia; order Polyangiales; family JAFGIB01; genus JAYUYY01. Next base: position 4,830 of record JAYUYY010000555.1, read on the forward strand.
CTCGATGCAGCGCACGAGCGAAGCGCTCGGGTCGGTCGCCGAGGACATCGAGCAGCTGGCGCGCAACGCCGAGCAGTCGGCCTCGTCGATCGTGGAGCTACGCGCGACTGGCGATGAAGTCGCCGAAAACATGAACGGGCTGTCCGCGAGCGTGCGCGACACCGT
>JAYUYY010000556.1:0-4991 GCA_043752225.1 Sandaracinaceae bacterium
GGCCGCGGACCGCGTGAGCCGGCGCTGGCTGATCGCATGCGGCCAGATCTTTTGGTCGATCGCGTCGGCCTGCTTTGGCTTGGGGCGCACGTACCCACAGCTGATCGCTGCGCGCATCGGCGTGGGCGCGGGCGAAGCGTCGCTCGGACCTTCGGCGTACTCGCTGATCACCGACTTGTTCCCGCCCAACCGGCTCGCGCGCGCGTTCAGCGTGTACGGGATGGGTATCTACATCGGCGGCGGTCTTGCGAACTTGGTCGGCGGCTTGCTGATCAAGAACTTCGACGCCGAGGGCATGTACGACGTGCCGGTGTTCGGCCAGCGCATGGGCTGGCAGGTCATCTTCTTGATGACGGCGATCCCGGTGATCCCGCTGACGTTGCTCTTGCCCACGCTGCGCGAGCCCAAACGCCGCGGCGTCGGCATGGTGCGCGATGCGGCGGGCAAGCTCGCACCGCTCAAGGTGCCGTTCTCGATGTTCGCGAGCTACGCGCTGGCGAATAAGAAGACGGTGCTCTGCCACGGCTTCGGCTTCGCGTGCTTGTCGTTCTCGGGCTACGGCGCAGCGGCTTGGATGCCTGAGTTCTTCATCCGTATGTATGGTTGGTCGCGCGCCGAGACCGGCGTGAACATCGGCATCATGAGCATGATCGCAGGGCCACTCGGGCTCTTGCTCGGCGGCTATCTCGGCGATCGGCTGAGCGCGCGCGGCCTACGCGACTCGAAGATGCGCGTGGGCCTCTTCGCCGCGACCGTGTGGCTTCCGTTTGGCATTGCCGCGCCGCTGATGCCCACCGGTCAGGGCGCGTTTCTGATGATGATCCCCGCGACCATGCTCGCCGCGATGCCGTGGGGCATCGCGCCTGCAGCGATCCAAGAGATCATGCCGAACCAGATGCGCGGACAAGCGTCGGCGGTGTACCTGTTCATCATCAGCCTGATCGGCCTCGGGCTTGGGCCGCAGGTGCTCGCGCTCGTCACCGACTTCGTCTTCCAAGACGAAAAGCAGATCCACCTCTCGCTCCTGTGGACCACGACGATCGCGCACCTGCTCTCGGCGGCGCTGCTCTTCATCGGCATGTCCCACTTCCGCAAGAGCCGCGACAACCTCGACACCTGGCTCAAAGCCCACAGCTAAGCTGCTGACTCCACCGCGCGGGGCTTGATCGTGCCTTTGAACCAGCTGCCGCCGTCGGGGTCTTTGAGGACCTCGCCGACGTGTGCCGGGTGCGCGATCTCGAGCTCGACGCGGGCGCCGCGATCGAACGCAGCCACCGGCGGGAGCTCCATGCGCATCAGGTGATGCTCGACGAGCGCAGCGTCGAAATCGAACGTGCGCTCGATCGTGCGCGTGGGCCCGACGCGCGGCGTGAACGCTTCATCGAGCTCGAGCGTGAGCTCGGCGCGCGCGCGCAGCTCGGCGCTGACGCCGTGCTCATCAAGCCATGCGAGCACCGCGGCGCGCACGATTTGGAAGGTCTCGTCGAAGCGCTTCATGCCTTCCAAGTAGAGCTCGCTGCGGTTCTCGTAGACGGCGAGACGATTGCTCGAATCGAGCCCCGGCACGTGCACCGAAAGCTCGCGCGCGAACGCACGCAGCACCGTACGCAACAGCGCTGACACCGGCACGCCACCGCTGAGCGCGAGCAAGCGCGCCGTCAGCGGCATCACGTAGCCGCGCACCAACATGATGTGCGCGGTGATCAGGAAGTAACCCTCCATGCCTTCGTCTTGGCTGAAGGTGTGGCAGCCCATCACGTACTCGCCCTTGGCTTTGCCGTAGCCGGCGACCGGGATGGTTTGGATCTTGTACTCGTCGCGCTTGGCGTAGAACTCGGTGCCGGGCAGGAGCGTGTAGCCGAAGATGTTGATGTTCGGGAACACCGCCGAGAGCTTGTCGAGGTTGGCCTCGAACTCGGCAAGGTTGTCGCCGGGCAGGCCCCAGATCAGCTCGGTCGCGATCGGCACGCCCTGCTCGGACATCGCCTTGGCGATCGGCTCGTATTGGTTGCTGCGCATGTTGCGCCGGTTGCTGAGCTTGAGCGCGAGCGGCGTGAGCGACTGCAACGCCAAGTTGTAGTGAAACAAGAGCCCGTTCTCGTGCAGCATGCGCACGATTTCTTGGACGCGTTGATTGTGCGTCTTGGACCAGCTGGTCTGGAACGTCTGCGGCCGACCGGTGCGCTTGCGCAGCTCGACCGCCATCTTCGCCTTCTCGAGATCCTCGGTCAGCGCGCCGAAGTTCGAGTCGCACATCCAAAGGTCTTCGATGCCGCCGTCGATCAAGCGCTCGAAGTCGCTGCGGATGCGCTCCAAGCCGAACTGATAAATCTTGGTGCCGATCGCGCCCGTGCCCCACTCGCAAAACGAGCACTTAAACGGGCAGCCGCGGCTGGTCTCGTACGCGACCGACTTGTAGAGCCGCCGGCCTTCACCATCGCGCAGCGGTACTACGTCAAGCGCGCTCGGGAGATCATCGAGCGTCTTGCGGCGCGGGCGCTCTGCCGTCTTGATCACTTGCTTGGCGTCGCTCAGGAACGAGAGCCCCGGAACGCTGACCCAGCGCTCGCGGCCTTCGCTACCGGGGCCACAGTCGAGCATCTCGCTGAACGTCGCTTCGCCTTCGCCGAGCACGACCGCATCGATGCCGTCGTCGTGCAGGAAGTCTTCCGCGCGCTGCACGTGCGGGCCGCCGACCACGACCGTGATGCCTTCACAGCTCTGGCTGATGTGCCGGATCGCGGCCAGGAACTCCGCGGCGTTCCACGTGTAAACGCTGAAGCCCACGACCGGCGAGAGCCCGCGCAGCACGGCTTGTCGCGCGACGTGCACATGCAGCGTGTCCCAGTCGCCCTTCAAGAAGGCATCGACTTCGGGCGACTGACGAAAATGGACTAGCTCGATGTCGGTCTCGGCCGCCGTCTGTCCGTAGCGCGCGAAGTACGCCTTCAGCGCGCCCGTGGTCATCGGCGGGGCATCGAATTGCTCGGTATCGAGGCTAAAAAGCCAAACTGGTCGCTTCACGGGCAGGTCGAGTAGCACACGGCACGGAAATCGCCAAAGCGCGCTAGAGCACGTCTTTCGAGCTCGTCGAAAAGTCGTTGAAGCTCGGTTCGTCCTCCGTGTATTCCTCGACCAGACGCTGGACGTAGCGGCGGTCGACGCCGAGCAAGTTGGCCGCGGCACGCCGGCTCCCGCGCGTGCGTTCGAGCGCTTCGAAGCTCATCGCGCCGCGTAGGTGATAGATGGCTTCCTTGAGCCCGAGGCGGCCGACGATCTGGCGAGCGAAGCGCTTGCACAGCTCCTCGCCATCCTCGGGCGTAGTCGTCGCACCGAGGGTGGCAAGGCGAAGCAGGGGTCGCGCGGGCTCGGCCACCGGTAGAGCGGGCGCCCGTTGCACGGGCTCAGCCTGCACGGCGCCGTCGCTTCGCGGAGTGCGCAGCGAGGCTCCGCCGAGCGCGATGTGCGTACCCCGCTCGAGCAACCGACCGACGATCGCGTCCGCAATATCTTGATCGCCGAGCAGCTCGCCCCACTGCTCGATCGGCTGATGGGCCGTCACGATCATCGAGCGACCGCGGCGGTGCCGTTCGCTCACGATCTCGAACAAGATGCTCGCGAGGTGCGGGTTGTGCCGCGCGCTGACGACGTCGTCGAGCACCAGCACGGCCGTTCGCAAGTATCTCAGCATCGCGCTGCGCCCGCGCCCGCGAGCGATTTGACCGCATACCGAGTCGACGAGGCGCGATGTGCTGACGAAGCGCGCGTCGTGACCGTGCTCGATCGCGCGCTGCGCGATCGCGACCGCCAAGTGTGTCTTTCCGCGGCCTGGCTTGCCGGTGAGGATCAGCGACTCGCCGTCAGTCGCGAAGCGCGGGCTGAGCTGCGAAGCGAGCTGCTCGAGGCGGAGCGCCGGCTGCACGCTGAAGTCGAACATCTCGATCGTCTTCTGGAACGGGAAGCGCGCGCGCGCACGGCGCGTCGCTTCGACCTCATCGATGTTCGGGACCTTCCGGCGCGCGACGATGGTTTCGCACGCTTCTTTGGTCGCTCCATTTGACGTCATCGGCTCCCCCGGGGGGCCACGTCCTCTCGATTCGGAACGCGGCGTGGACCCGGCTGAAGCTAGCCGCGGGCGCGCTCCCCCAACTTGGGAAAACCTTGGGATCCCGAGAGCCGCAGCTCCTTGCACCTGCGCGCGATCAGCTTCATCCCGCTGCGCTCGGCGAGCTCCCCCGCGGTCACGGCGAGGTCAAGGCCACGCGTGCGTTCGCTCACCGCCTTGCGCAGGAGTAGCAATGCGGCGAAGCGCTCGCTCGTGATGGCGATCAACGGCGGCGAGCGCAGCGCGTTCGCGATCGAAAGCGCCCGCTCGAAGTGGCGCGCGGCCGCGCTCGGCTGTTCGAGCAGACTAGCGAGCAGCCCGAGCCCGTGTGCCATGGAGCCTTGCCAGACGGCAGCGAGAAACGGCGCCGCGATCATGTCTTCGAAAGGCAGCATGTGCTCGTAGAGGCCTTGCGCGTACGCGCGCTCGCCGAGCTCATCACACGTTTCGGCGAGCAGCAGGAAGGCGCCGAGCGTGGCGAGCTCGTGCTGCTCCGTAACCTGTCGGTAGTCGTCCGCCGCGAGCGCTTGCACCCGCGCGCGCGCGCCAGCGCAATCTCCCGAGCGCACGAGCTCGCGCGCAATCGCGCAATCGACCCACGCGACGTTCGGCTCGCGCGCTTTGATGTAGGCCATTGCCGCAAGCGCATCGGCATGGTCCCCGCGCAGCGCGGCCAGCATCGCGATCTGCAAGTCGTACGTGCCGCGCGCGCCGATGTTGCGCGCGGTGTCACGCTCGTAGAAGCGGCGCGCCAAGCGCTCGGCTGCGTCGAGCTCGCCGCCAAGCATCTTCACCGACACGCGGCGCATCCCGCCGCGGAAGTGCATGCCAGGGTGCTTCATGTTCGCTTCGAGCTCGCTCACGGCCACACCGGCCGCGTAGGCAC
>JAYUYY010000557.1:0-4986 GCA_043752225.1 Sandaracinaceae bacterium
GTTGGCGACTTGGCCGGCGTCGAGCCGAATCACCACGCGATGCTCGCGCAGCAGCTCGAGCCCAGCCTTGGTATCCGCATCGAAGCGGATTGCGGCTGCAGTGCCGAGCACGAGATCGAGCTCCGCATGCGGGCCGGTTTCGATCGCCATGCCTTCGCCGATCAGCGAGCTCATGTCGATTGCGCTCTCCACGTCCGAGGCGTCGCGCATGCGCGCTTGGCCTGCGAGCGCGGTGATCTCGACCGCGAGCGTTGGATCGAACGCGGCTCCGCGCGCGCCGCGCGACGGCACTGCGGACGCGTCGCTCGCTGCTTCCATCGAAGTTTCATCGCTGCGAGCGATCGGCGCTTGCTCGACGCGGAAAAACACCAACACCGCGGCGGCTGCAGCCAATCCGAATGCGCCGAACGCAAAGGTCGCGCGGCGTCGGGTGCGGATGCTCCGGATATGCGCGCGCTGCGCGGCGACCGCGCCATCGAACGCCGGCGAGCTGTCCGCGCGCCCGATCAAGGACTGAAAGCGACGCGCGCCGCGCAGGTGCTCGGCGCACAGCGCGCACGTCTCGACATGCTGGGCGAGGCGTTGCCGGCCTTTGCTCGAAAGCAGCCCCGCGGCCTCAGCGCGGATCGCCGCGAGCTTGGGTTCATGCACCTTCACGGCGCGCAGCTTGCGTTCGAGCATCTCAGGCATGCTGTCCTCCGTCGGAATCGGGCTTGAACGTAGGACTGCCTAGGTCGAGATGCGCGAGCTCGGGGTTGCCCGCGAGCGCCGCGTACAGCTCTTTGCGCGCATAAAAGAGCCGCGTACGCACGGTCAGCAACGGCGCGTCGACGATCCGCGCGATCTCTTCGGCCGCGACGCCTTCGAGATCATGCAGCACGAGCACGGTTCGCTTCTTCTCGCTCAACGCGTCGAGCGAGCGATACAGCGCGCGCACGTCATCGGCGCGCTGCGACCATTGCTCGGGATTGCGCGTCGTCCCAGCGCTGCGCGCGATCTGCGAGGGCTCGGCGAGCTCGAGCATCGGCCGCGAGGCTTTGTGCCGCAAATGCATGCGCGAGACGTTGGCGACGACCCGATAGAGCCAAGTCGAGAATTTCGAATGACCTTCGAAGCCGCGCACGGAACGCGCGACCTGAAAGAGCGCTTCCTGCACCACATCCTCGAGGTCCGCGCTCGGCCCGACGAAGCGCTGCGCGATCCGCGTGACGTCCGGCGCATAGCGCCTGAGCAGCGCTTCGACCGCGATCTGATCGCCGTCCTTGGCCTTGCGGATCAGCGCGTCCATCGAGCCTGCGGGCGGTCTTGCGAGCGCACCAACGCGGCCAGCCGCGGGAAGGTTGACCGCAGCGCGGGGCGCGCGCTCACGTGCCGCTGAGCACAACGCGGACGGAAGAACAGCACGTAGCGACGCTATCATGGGGCTCCCCATGGGTTGCGGCGGTAGCCGTTCGGATTCAACCCGGCGGTTGCTTCGAAACCGGCCTTCGGGTACCAGGCGCGCAGGTGCGGGGCATCGAATCTTGCGTGGCCGGCGAATAAACGCGGGCTACGCGGGTTTTAGCCGGCGCCTCTTCCCAGACATTCACCGTGATCCAGGTCGATCAACTTACCAAGCGCTACGGCGAACGAACGGCCGTCGCGGGCATCAGCTTCCGCGTCGAGCCCGGCGAAGTGATCGGCTTTCTCGGGCCTAACGGCGCGGGCAAAAGCACGACGCTGCGCATGCTCACCGGTTATCTCACCCCGACCGCGGGCACGATCCGCGTAGGCGGCATCGATGCGGTTGCCGATCCGATCGGCGCGCGCCGGCAAATCGGATACCTGCCGGAGTCGGTTCCGCTCTATCGCGAGCTGCGCGTCGAGGAGTACCTGCGCTACCGCGCGCGGCTCAAGGGCGTGCCGAGCAAGCAGGTGAAGAAGCGCGTCGACGAAGCGCTCGCGCTCGCCAACGTGACCGATGTTCGCACGCGCATCATCGGCCAGCTCTCGAAGGGTTATCGCTCGCGCGTCGGGCTAGCCGATGCGTTGGTCGCCGATCCGCCGGTGCTCGTGCTCGATGAGCCGACCGCGGGCCTCGACCCGAATCAGATTCGCCAAGTGCGCGACTTGATCCGCAGCATGGCGGGTAAGAAGACGGTGATCTTGTCCACGCACATCCTGCCCGAGGTCGAATCCTCGTGCGGGCGCGTGCTGATCATTCACCAGGGCAACATCGTCGGCGAGGGCGCGCCGGGCACGCTGCGCACTGCCGGCGAAGGTGCTCAAGTGTTCGCGCTCGAAGGCCGCGGCGAACGCGAGCGCTTCGAGAGCGTGTTGCGCGCGGTGCCGGGCGTGCGCTCGATCATCGATGTCGCGACGCTCGACGGGGGCGTAATCAAGATCCGGCTCGAGGCTCAAGCCGGGCCAGTCGACGAAGCGATCTTTTCGGCGGTGGCGGCGGGCGGCCTCGTGCTGCGCGAGCTGCGCCGCGAGCAAGCGTCGCTCGAGGACGTCTTCGCCGCGCTCACCACGCGCGAGACCGACGCGTCCGAGCACGCGCCGCAGCCGAGCGCTACCGCCGCGGAAGAGAAGAAGCCATGAGCGCCATCCTGACCATCGCGCGCCGCGAGGTGCTTTCCTTCTTCGTCTCGCCAATAGCCTACGTGGTCGCGACCGTGTGGCTGTTGTTCTTCGGCATCGTGTTTTACTTGCTGGCGTTGTTCTTCACGCAGCAGCCGCCCGGCGGGAACAACAGCCTGATCCAATCGTTCTTCGGCGGCACGACGCTCTTCTACTTGCCGCTGCTGGTGTTCACGCCGGTGCTGACGATGCGCTTGCTCGCCGAGGAAAGGTCTTCGGGCACGATCGAGACGCTGCTCACCGCGCCGGTCAGCGAGACGCAGATCGTGCTCGGCAAGTATCTCGCCGCGATGACCTTCTGGGTCGTCTTGTGGGTGCCGACGCTGTTCTACGTTTGGATCGCGTCCGGCACCGGCGAAGACGTGATCGATCTTGGCGCGGTCGCCGCGACGTACGTGGGCCTCTTCTGCGTGGGCCTGCTCTACATGGCAGTCGGGCTGCTGATGAGCGCGGTCGCGCGCAACCAAATCGTCGCCGCGATGCTCACGTTCTTGGTCCTCGGCGGCCTGTTCATCATCGGCCTCGGCAGCTACGCGAGCCTCGATGACTCGATGAAAGCCGTCTTCGAATACCTCGGCTTGTGGACGCAGATGGCTTCGTTTTCGAAGGGCATCATCGACACCCGTTACTTGGCGTTCGATCTCAGCTTGGCCGGGTTCGCGCTGTTCCTGACCGTGCGCGTGCTGCAAACCAATCGGGGGCAAGGATGAGCACCGAGAACGCTCAGCCGGCCAAGCCGGCGCATCTTCCTGCTACGACCGGCAGCTCGCGCGCGCTGCAATCCGTGTTCGCGAGCGCGTCGTCGATCTTCGTGTTGCTCATCCTCGCGATGGTCAACTACCTCGCGTTCCGCCACTACGAGCGCTTCGATTGGACGAGCTCGGGCATGTTCACGCTCTCGGACAAGTCCAAGAGCGTGCTCAAAGACCTCAAGCAGGACGTCACGATCTACCTCTTCATGTCGCAGAGCGAGCCGTCGTTCGAAGACACCGACGAGCTGCTCGCGCGCTACAAGACCGTCACGCCGCACGTGAAGGTCGTCTACGTCGATCCCGATCGCGAGCCGGCCGAGTTCAAGGTGCTCTCGCAGCGCTTCGGCATCGAGCAAGTGGCGACGGAGATGGGCGAGTCGCGCGCCGACGTCGCGGCAGTCGTCGTAGCCGGCGAGAAGAAGTGGCACGTCAGCCGCGATGATCTGGTGGCGTTCGACTTCAGCGGCATGCCCGGCGCGCCCGACGAGGTCGAGGTCAACGTGAAGGCCGAGCAAGCGCTGACCGGCGCGATGCTCCAGGCCACGAGCGGCCGCGCGACGCGCGTGTGCGTGACCACGGGGCACGGCGAGTGGAGCCTCGACGAAGGCCAGGAGCGCTCGCTCACGAGCCTCAAGACCGGCCTGCGCCACGACAACCTCGAGCTGCAGCCGCTCGAGACGCTCGGCAAGACGAGCATTCCAAAAGAATGCGACGCGGTGCTCGTGCTGGGCCCGATGCGCGCGTTCTCGGAAGCCGAAGCCAAACTGATCCTCGATCACGTGAAGGCCGGCGGCAACGCGCTGATCGCGCTCGATCCGATGATCGATCACGACGTCGTGCAGCCGACCGGGTTCGAAGCCGCGCTCGAAGCGTTCTCCGTGCGGATCGATCGCTCACTCGCGATCGAGATGAGCGAAGACCATTTGCTCTCGCCCAACACGGTCGAGTTCCTGGTCACTGAGTTTGGCGAGCACCCGGTGACGCGCGTGATGCGCGGCGGCGCACGCGTGCTGGTCTCCTTGGCGCGCAGCTTGTCGGTGATCGGTGACAGCGAGCGCGTCGAAGTGCTCATGCGCACGACTCCGAAAAGCTTCGCCGCGACCGACATCGCGCGCGTGATGAACGGGCAGGGGCAGGCCGCGCCGACGCAGGCGCCCGGCGACATCGCGGGCCCGATCGATCTCGCGTTCTCCGTACGCACCGGCGAACAAGGCGAGAACGGTAAAGACAAGAAGGGCGGCCGCCTGATCGTGATGGGCGACAGCGACTTCTTACAGCCGGCGCTGATCGAAGCGCCCGAGCTCGCAAACTTCCACCTCGCGAGCGCGTTCATCGGTTACCTGACCGAGCGCGACGCGCTGATCCAGATCCCGCCCAAGAAGGTGAAGGGCGGCACGATCATGTTCACGCAGGACGACTTGGGCGCGCTCTTGTTCCGCGTCGGCGTGCTGATTCCAGGCGCCGCGCTGCTGCTCGGCATCGCGGTTTGGCTGAACCGCCGCGCGTAGCTCAACAGCGCGCGTAACACTGAACAGCGCGCGTAACACTCAACAGAACGAGGCAACCGTGCGTGCGAGCATCCTGCTGGGAGTCATCGCAGCCCTGCTGCTTG
>JAYUYY010000558.1:0-4981 GCA_043752225.1 Sandaracinaceae bacterium
CTCGTGCGTGCGCTCGGCGCGCAGCTGGCCTTCGAGGCTGCGCGTCTGCGGGCTGTCCGCCATCGCGAGCCCGAGCGCGGTCGCGAGCAACGGCGAGAGCCCCGACAAGCCCGCGCTCTCGGGCAGTGCCTCGACGTGCGCGGTCAAGCTGCGGGCGCGCGCGGCGGCATCGTCTTCGTGCGCGAGGCCGAGCACACCGAGCAGCGTGTCGCGGAACGCGTGGTACGGCGTGCTGCCTTCGATCGGATCGCCGGCCGCGATCAGCGTGCGCGCGTCGGCTTCACGGGCGAGCGCCTGCAGCGCCTCGACCAGCGTCGACTTGCCGACCCCCGCGTCGGCTTCGATCAGCAGCGTGCCGCCTTCTTTGCGCAGCGCGCGCTCGACCGCGAGCACGAGCTGGGCGCGCTCGCGCAGCCGGCCGTGACAGCGGCGCTCCGCTACGTACGCGCTCGCGCGCAGGCGCTGCGCCGCGATGCTCGAGTACAGGCCCGAGCCGCGCATCACCACCGGGCGATGCAGCTCGATATCGGACTCGAAGCCCTTGAGCGCGTGCGAGCCCGCGCGCTCCCATTCAACGCCGCGACGCACGGCCGCTTGGGTCTCTGGGCAACACAGAACACTGCCCTGCGCGCGCTGCATGATGCGCGCGCCCAGGCTCATCACGCTGCCGACGAGGCAATACTGCCGGCGGTCGTGCGAGCCGATCGGGCCCCAGAACACGCGACCGGTCGCGACGCCAATATCGGAAGCGATCTCGCGGCGCGAGAGCCGGCCTTGCGCATCGAGCGCCGCGAGCACCGCGCGCTCGGCATCGTTCTCGTGCGCGTGCGGAGGCAAGCCGAAGATGAACGTCGCGACCAATCCTTTGTCATCCAGCACAAGCTTGTCGAACGTGCCTTCGAAGTGATGCGCCGTGGCCTGCAGCTCGGAGAGCGCGACCTGCACCGCGGGCAGACGCGCGAGGTTGCCGTCGAGCGTGGGCATGTGCAGGAACGCGACGGTCACGTGACGCAGCTCCGCGAGCCAGCGCGAGCTGCCCGCGTCGAGGCACGTTCGCACCGGCGGTGCGAGATAGCGGCGCAGCTGCTCGATCTCCTGCGCGGAGTGCGGCGCGGTAATGCCCGGCAGGTGAGCCGGCACGTGAGGCGCCTGCCGCACGTACGGCGCGCGATGGTCGAGCACCTGCATGAAGCTCTCGTCGATCACGCGTCCGTGCGCGACACCCGCGAGCATCGGCCAAGCCGCTTGCGAGACCGCGAAGGTACCGGGCACCGCGCGCCGCTCGGCGCCGCAGGCCTGCACGACCGCATCACCCAAGAGCACCAGCTCCCAGCGCTCCGCATCACCGAGCCGCATCACGCAGGTCGGGCCCGCTCCCAAGCCGGTGCGCACGCTCAACGTGGCCTCGCCCTCGGGCTGATGGCCGTGCAGCTCGCGGCTGATCCGCAGCCCGCACTCCGAAGCGCCCGCCAGCGCGGTCTCGAGCTCTTGATCGAGCGCCGGCCAGACCGAGATCACGCCGTCGCCGACGATCGTGATGACCTCGCCGCCGTGCTCGTACACGCGCTCGAACAGCTCGGAGTAAAAGCCGTTCAGCACCGCGCTCAGGCGCTCGACGCCGCGCGGCCCTTCGCGCACCAAACGCTCGGCCAAGGGCGTGAAGCCGGAGATGTCCGTGACCAGCACGGCCGCGGACAGATCGCGAGCGACCGGCACAAGGAGTGTGCTGGGTAACAGCTCGAGCACGCGGCTCGGCACATAGCTGGCGATGTCGGCGCTGCCCACGCTCAGAGCCTCCGGGCGTGCATGGTACACGTCGAGTGGATACGGGGGGCGGTTCTCATATGGACGAGCAAGCTACCGAATACGACGCGATCGTGATCGGCACCGGCTTCGGCGGCAGCGTCACCGCTGCGCGCCTGGTGCAAGCGGGGCAGCGCATTCTCGTGCTCGAGCGCGGCATGCGTTACTCGGGCGAGGCGTTCCCCGCGTTACCGAGCGACGAGCAAATCCTGCCGGATGGCTCGCGCTACGTGTGGAGCTCGGCCGAAGGGCGGCTCGGGATCTGGGATGTCCGCGATTTGGGCGCGATGCACGCGGTCTCGGCCGCGGGCTACGGCGGCGGCTCACTGCTCTACGCGAGCGTTCAGCTGCGCGCGCCCGACGATGCCTTCGACGGTTGGCCTAGCGCGCCCGGTCACGAGTATCGTCGCGAGGCGCTCGATCCTTACTACGACCTCGCGGCGTACATGCTCGACGTGCGCACGCTCGATCAAGCGCGCCCGAAGCTCCACCCCTTGCGCAAGAACAACGCGCTGCGAGCTGCGGCGCGGCACATCGGGCGTGAGGCCTTCTATACGCCGCTGGCCGTCGCCCTCACCGACGGTACGAACAAGTTCGGACGCGAGCAAAAGGCGTGCGTCGCGTGCGGGGAGTGCAACAGCGGCTGCCGTCACCAAGCCAAGAACAGCCTCGACCTGAACTACCTCGCGATCGTCGAGGACGCGCGCGATGAGCAGGGCGTTCCGCTCGCGACGATCCGCACGCTCGCCGAGGTCTATGCGATCGAGCCGTTCGAGGCGAAAGGCGATCCCAAGGCGCCGCGCTACCGCGTGCGCTTCTACGATCACTGCTCGCTCGACCAAACGTTGCGGCCCGCAGGGCGCAAGCACGAGAGCCCGGACGAAGCGGCCGGACCGGGCAAGGCTAAGGCGCTCGCACGCTCGGTGTTCGTGTGCGCCGGCGCGCTCGGATCGACCGAGCTGCTCTTTCGCAGCCAGAAGGCGCTCAAGATCGCTGCGCTGCCGATCGGCAAAGGCTTCTTCGGCAACTCCGACGCGCTCGGCGTCGTGTTCAACACCAAGCATCCGCAAGATCCCGATGTTGGCCCCGTGATCACGACTGCGCTGGTGCATCGCGGTGAGGGACCGAAAGCGCCGTGGTTGATGATTCAGGACGGCGGGTACGGCAAGGGCGTGCACGCACTGGTGCAAGCGGTGCTTGGCTCGCCCGCGTGGGGCGGCCGTAATCGCTTTTACGAGTTGGACCCAAGCGGGCCCGCAGCCGCGAAGCTGGACGACGATTCGGATCCGATCGAAGCGCCGCCGTTTGCGCGCTCCTTGCAGCGGCGGCGCAACGCGTCGCTGCTCGAGGGGTTTTCCCGCGTCGAGCTGGCACACGAGCTCGTCGACATCATCCCGGCGCAGCTCGCGAGCGCCGCGGGCGTCGCGCGAAAGCGCACCGAGGCTTGGGCAGCGAACGACATCGACGAGACGATCCGCGCGATGCAAACGCGCATCGTCACGCGCGTCGCGCAACACTGGGCAAGCGTTTGCAAAGACACCCTCGCCTATCCGTACGTGGAAGCGGCGTTCAAAGCCTTCTTTGGCGGCGTCGCGAAGCTGCTGATCCGAATCGCGAGCTCGGGTGCCAAGACGTCTGAAGGCGAGAGCACCGCCCCGCTGGCGGTCGCGGCCCTGCGCACGCTGATCGATCGGCACGAGCTCGGCGACCAACGGACGGTGATGCTCAAGGCGATCGGCGCGCTGACGCAGCACATGCCAAGCGATGCGCGCGACACGAGCCGCAAGCACACCGCGGTGCTGCTCGCGATGGGCCGCGATCAGCAGCCGTACGACCTGCAGCTGCTGCTCGACAAAGCGGCCGGAGAATCCGATCAAGAAGCGCGGCTAGTCGCGGAGATGCGCCTCCAATCGCGCGCCAAGGAAGAGCGAACGCACCGGCTGTACTCCGATCAAGAGCGCTTGATGCGCGAGGTCGCGAGCGCGCTCGGCGGAGAGCTGCGGCTGAACCCCGCCTGGAGCCAAGCGCGCACTCCGATCACGGTGCACGGCCAAGGCGGCTGCGCGATGTCGGTTTCACCGCGCGACGGCGTGACCGATGTATTCGGCCAGGTGCACGGCATGAAGGGCCTCTACGTGATGGATGCCGCGATCTTTCCCAGCCCGGTCGGCGTGAATCCGTCCGCGACGATCCTCGCGATCGCCGAGCGCAACATCGAGCACTACATCCGCGAGCACGTAGAGCACAAAGCGCCGCCGGCTTATCAACAACAGCGCGCTGCAGCCGAAACGTACATGCAAGCGCACGCCGAAAAGCTCAAGCCGAAAGCGATCGAATCCCAAGCCAAGACCCCGAAGCTGCGCGTCGAGCCGATCGGGATCGCGTTCACGGAGCGCATGTTCGGGTTCGCCTCCGCCTCGCAAAACGACAAGCTCGACGGTAGCCCGCGCACCGAAGGTCGCTACTCCGCCTTCGAGACTTGCTACTTCGAAGGGCGCAAGAGCGGTGAGACCGTCGACGTCACGCTCGACGTGACGGTGCCGAACCTCGGCGAGTTCCTCGAAGATCAGGAATTCAACGCCGAAGTCGCAGGCACGCTCGTGGTGCGCGGTGGCCGACCGCTGCGCGGCACGGGAACGGTGCAGATCCTTCCTCAAGGACCGAGCTCGAGCCAAAGGCTGTTTCGCTACGCGCTCTCATTTGAGAGAGAAGCGGGCCTGCCGCCGCTCACGCTCACCGGTCACAAGCGCGTGCGCGACGAGCCCGGCCAAGACGAATGGAAGGACACGACCTCCTTGTTCTTCTGGTTGCGAGATCAGGATCCAAAGAGCGCGCAGCCGCTGCTGCACGGCGTGATGCGCGTATCGCTCGATGAGTTCTTGTTCGAGCAGCTGCCTTCGATGGAAGTGACCGGCTTGCGGCACGCGCCCGACGCCGATGGCAACAACAGCGGAGCCGAGGATCCGGCGAGCGTGGTCTGGCCGCTGGTGAGCTTTGGCAGCTTCTTTTTCGGAAACTTGGCCAGCGTGTACTTGCGCGAAGTGGGCTTCTTCAGGCGCCTGACGCAGCGCGCGCACTCGCTCGATCACGAGCTGCAGACCAAGACCGTTCGTCAGGCTCAGCAGCGCAAGGGCGCTGTGAAGGACGTTCAGCCATGAGCGCGCCGAGGCCCCGTGAC
>JAYUYY010000559.1:0-4975 GCA_043752225.1 Sandaracinaceae bacterium
TCGCAATCAGCGCGTGATCGCCGCGATTCAATGCTTGAACAAGCAGACGCGGCGCAGGTTCGATACCGAGGACGAAGATCTGCTGCGCTCGATCGGCGGCCAGTGCGCGGTCGCGCTCGAGAGCGCGTTTCTCTACCAGTCGCTGCTCGACCGCAATCGCGCGCTGCAAGAAGCTGAAGCGCGTCTGCGGCGAGCGAATACCGAGCTCGAGATGCTCTACGACTTGGAGCAACACATCTCGTCGGACGCGGGCGACATTCCGACGCTGGTGCGCGGCGCGCTCGATCGCGTATGCACGTTGCTCGGCATGCAGGCCGCTGCCGTATTGCTCGCCGGTGAGGGCAGCCCACAGCAGCAGGTCGCCGTGACGCGCGATGGCGCCGCCCTCGTGTTTCCCACCCCCGATGCGCGCGAGGCCCGGCGCTTGTTGCAGCACGCTCGGATGCCGATCCACCGCGTCGCGGACTCGACCGGCGCGCTCGCGGACGTGCTCGTGCCCGAGTTGCTCGGGCGCGGCGTACGCGAGAGCTTTACCGCGCCGCTCTCGGACGGTCGCAATCACTTCGGTCTGCTGCAGCTCTTCGATCGCGTGGACAGCCAAGCCGACGAGGCCTGGTTGTTGCGCATGGTGTCGCTGGTCGCGAGCCAGCTCGCGCGCGGCATCGTCATGAAGCGCGATCGGCAAGAGGGTGAGCGAGCAGAGCGGCTCGCGCTGCTCGGTCACTCGGTGGGCGCGCTCTTGCATGACCTGCGCACGCCGATGACCGCTATTGGCGGCTTCGCCGAGCTGATGACGACCGAAGAGGATCCCGTCCAGCGCACGGATTTCTCCGCTCGCATTGGGCGCGCGCTCGAGCACATGGAGTCGATGACGCAGGAAGTGTTGGCGTTCGCGCGCGGCCGTCGTGAAGTGCTCGTGCAAAAGGTCTACATGCAGCGCTTCATCGAAGCGGTGCGCGAGATGCTCGTGCCCGAGACACAGCGCTTCGGCGTGACGCTGGTCGTGAATGCGGAGTACGACGGCCTCGCGCGCTTCGACGAGAGCAAGCTCAAGCGCGTGATCTTCAATCTCGCGCGCAACGCATGCCAAGCGATGGGCCCCGATGGCACTTTCACTTGGAGCGTCCGCCGCGAAGGTGACCTCGTGGTCTTCGAGTGCAGCGACACGGGGCCCGGAATTCCCAAAGAGATGGAAGGCCGACTCTTCGAATCGTTCGCCACGCACGGCAAGACCGACGGCACGGGCCTGGGCCTCGCGATGACCAAGAAGATCGTGGACGCCCACCTCGGCTCGATCACGTGCCGCTCGATCTCCGGCGAAGGCGCGACGTTCCGAATCGCGCTGCCTTGCTAGCTCGCGCCTCGGCGAGTCGCAGCGTTCGCTTGTTCGTTCCGCTCGCGCCCCATTAAACGACTAAGGCACGGCCAAGCCGTGCCTCGAGTAGTGGGTGCGCCGGAGTCCGCCTGCGGGTACAGGCGGACTCCGGCGGGGTGGTGTCAGTGGAGGCTGCCGCTGAGCGCTCTTTCGAGCTCCATGCGGCGGTCAGAAAAACTTTGAAGGCTCATGACGAGCGAGCGACTTGAGACGAGTGCACAACCGGTGACGAGCGCATGACCGGCGCGACGCGAAGCAGCATTCGTTGCGTTGCTCGCTCGGGTCTCTTGCGTGGCTCGTGCTTCGTACATGGTCTCTGTCTCGCCCCAAGATGGAGTCACTGTGTGTCTCCGTCTGCGAGCTAGTTTTTACTCGTGCGAACGCGTGAGACAAGGCAATTCGTCGTGATTTTTAGATCAATCTGTTGCGCATGATGTGCACACTACGATGTGATTTCGATCAGCGCGCATGCGCATGAAACGGACACAAACCTCATGCACAGTCGTCGGGTGCAATCGGCTGTGCGAAATCCCGTGTAAGTTGCGCTGCCTTGCCTTGCTACGAAGCCAACGTCGGCCGGCTGACGTGCTTGGAACAGCCTCTTCCTTTCTCTGCCGTGCGATTTCTTATGCGTGAGCTTTCCATCTGGCTTTGCGGCTGCGTGCTCTTCGCTCTCGGGAATGGCTGTAACTTGAGCCGCATTGCAGCAGACACGACCGCGAGCTTCATCGCCGAAGCCGCTCCCGCGGGTCGCGCCTACTTCGATTATGAGTCGGCCGGAACCTCAGCCGCGGCTGGCATCGTGCAGCTCGAGGGCCTGCATCACATGAGCCCCGACAACGAGACGCTGACGCTCACGCTCGCGCAGGCGTACGTGGTCTATGGCTTTGGTTGGGTGATGGATGAGTACGAGCAAGCGATGTTCGCGGGCGACTACGAGCGCGCCGATCATCACCAGCAGCGCGCGTACAATATGTACAAGCGCTCGTCGGACTTGGTGTTTCACCTGGTGAGTGAGCGCGAGCCTGAGATCGAGAAGGTGGTGGCAGGCGATCCCGATCGACTCGCGAAGTTCTTGCGCGAGCGCTTCGGCGATCGCGAACGTGATATCGAGCTGATGTTCTGGTGGGGGCTCACGTGGGGCTCCACCGTGACCAATGCGCCGGGGATGGACGCGCTGATCGATTTCACCGCCGTCAAAGTCGTCGCGGCCCACGCCGCGTTCTTGGACGAGGGATACGAGAACGCCGGCGCGCTCGCGATGCAAGGCGGGTATGAGTCTTCATACCCAGAGCAGCTCGGTGGGAATTGGAGGAAAGGCCGCGAGTACTTCGAACGCGCGATCAAGCTGAGCGGCCGGCGCAACCATCTGCACATCGTCAACTTCGCGCGCACGTACGCGGTCAACGTGCAGGACAAGGCGCTGTTCATGTCCTTGCTCCGCGAGGTCGTCGCGGCGGGCGATCAAGGCGACGCGGTTCGCTTGAGCAACAAGGTCGCGCGGCGTCGTGCGCTGCGTTACCTGGCGAACGTCGATCAGTGGTTTGAATAGAGCGAGCGGGTCGAGCGCTGGCTCGACTCAAAACCGTACCGCGATCTGTCGCAAGCGCTCGGTCGCGACCGCTGCGATCGCGGCATGCAGGTTGTACGAGGGCACGAACCCCGCCATCGGGATGTTGGCGATCGCGTCGCATTGCGCGAGCAGCTCGGGCGCGATGCCGTGGCGTTCGTTGCCCGCGACGAGCAGCACGTCACCGCTCAGCTCGACGTCCCACAGCATGCGCGAGCGCGCGCCTGCCCGTTCGTCGGGAGCTTCGATCGCGATGACCCGCAGGCCGTGGGCGCGCGCCGCCGCGAAGGCTTGCTCGGTGGTCGCCCAAAGCAGCGGCAGCAAGCGGTCAGCGCCCATGCTCACGTGGCTGACGCGGCTGCGGTCGTCATGGTTGAAGCGCGCATCAACGATCACGCCCTGAGCACCCGAGACTTCTGCAGTGCGAACGGCAAAGCCGACGTTGCTCGGATACGCGGCCTGGTGCAGCAACCAAGTCGCGCCGCCCCGGGCGCATAGTCCGTCGAGGTCGGTCGCGACCGGCGGTCCGATCATCGCGAGCACGCGCGGAGCGTCCGCGCTGTGGCTCATGCGCGTGAGATCGCCTTCGCTGCCGCGCCACACGACGGCTCCGCGCCCCTCGCCACGGGCGACCAGCTCGAGCACGGCGGGGTCTTGCTCGTCGCGGTGGACCAACAGGAGCTGAACCGATTCGCCCTGCTCGAATGCGGCGCGCACCGCCTCGATACCCGCAATGTTTCGCCGCACGAGCGCACCCTAACACCGCCCCAAAGCGTTGCGGCGAACCCGATGTTGACGCTGGGATCGGGGATTGAGCCGTCGCGCGGGCCGGTTGTGGGCCGACAGTGACCCCCGCTCCCGGGACGAACTGCTTTACAATCGCGGGGAATCGCGCAAAACCAGCGCGAATCAGACCTCCGGTGGGTCGAGCCTGGGAAAAGGGCTAGACTCCATCGGCTCGACGTCGGCTCGTTCGACGTCAGTATCGATACTTCAACGGGAGCATTGGCCGTGCGAATGGGACTTGGAGAGCTCGGGATCATCCTCGCCATCATGGTCCTGCTGTTCGGCGCCAAACGGCTGCCGCTGCTGGCCGATGGCATGGGTAAGGCGATTCGCAACTTCAAGCGCGGCCTCGAGCACGAGGACGAAGACGTCACGCCGGCCGACAAGCAGGTGACCGAGAAGTCGAGCGCTGAGAAGGTCGAGCGCAGCGCCAGTGAAGCGCGCTCCGACACGAAGAGCTGAAGTCCTGCTGCTCATCGCGCTCGGGATCGCGACCGCTTACGTCGCGTACGCGGTGGCCGCGTTCGTGTTGCAGGGACATCTGATTTTCGTCGGTCAGCGCAGAGGCCGGGTGGTGGGCGCGCCGCCGGTATTCGCTGGAGTCGAGCGCGTCGCCATCGCGACCCCGACTGGGCTCGTCGACGCGCTCTACCTCGCGCCCGAGCTGGCTGCGGGTCAGCAGCGCGCGACCGCCATTCTGTACGCGCACGGCAACGCCGAGCTGATTGAGGATTGGCACGAGTGGTTCGCGCACGTGCGACCGACCGGCGTCGCGGTGCTGATAGTCGAGTATCCGGGCTACGGCCGATCGGCAGGCGGACCTTCGCAAGCCAGCGTGCGCGACGCGATGCTCGCCGCTCACGATTGGCTGTCGCAGCGCGCGGAGATCGATCCCTCGCGGATCGTCGGCTACGGACGATCGCTCGGCGGTGGTGCCGTGTGCACGTTG
Source organism: Sandaracinaceae bacterium (assembly GCA_043752225.1). Taxonomy (GTDB): domain Bacteria; phylum Myxococcota_A; class Polyangia; order Polyangiales; family JAFGIB01; genus JAYUYY01. Next base: position 4,681 of record JAYUYY010000559.1, read on the forward strand.
ATCGGGCAAAGGCCGCTCGCCGCGCTGATCTTATCGTCCGCCTTCACGAGCTTGCGGCCCTTCGCGGCCGGTATGCTGCTGCCCTCGATGCTCGTGCGCCATGCATTCGATAACCTCGCGGCGGTGCGGACGTTCAAAGGCCCCGTGCTGGTGATCCATGGCCAGCTCGACGAGCTGGTGCCGTTCTCACACGGTCAAGCTCTCGTGGCAGCCGCGCAAGACGGGCAGCTGCTCGTCTACCCCGCTGGCCACAACAACTGCCCGCCGGATGCGGTAGCGTTCGCGCCGCAGCTCG
>JAYUYY010000560.1:0-4975 GCA_043752225.1 Sandaracinaceae bacterium
GGATGTAGCCGGTGAGGTGCGGCAAGCCGATCACCTCGAGCAAGTCGCTCATCAACATGCCGGCGAGCAGCAAGAGACCGATTGCGGAGATCACGCTGAACGCATCGCTCGAGCTCGGCGTGAAGCGCGAGGCGACGTACAAGAGCCCGAGCACGATCGCGAGCGCGAACATCTGCGCTACCCGCATCAGCCAGGGATTGGCGGCTTTTTCAGCTTGCGCGTGACTCATACGTTGCCCTTCGCGGTTTCGGGCGACACGGGAGGAAGGTCCCCTGCAACCGCGCTGTCGTTGCGCTCCGGCGCGACAGCGCTTTTATCAGCCGTGGCCGCGCTTTTATCAGCCGCGAGCGTGCTGTCATGAGCCTCGTCGGCGGCGATCAGCGCGCGGCGCAGCGCCACCGGCCCGAGCAGCTCGCCGAGCACGGTCTGCGCGGTCGCGATCAGCAGCACGAGCGCGCCGCGGCCATCGGGGAAGCGCAGCGCGAACGCGAGCCCGATCGTCATCGTGATCGAGCCGGTCGGCAGCAACGCGAACGCGAACGAGCGCAGCGGCGCGCGCGGCGGGCTGGTTCGCTCTGTGCCTGCACGACTGGCATGCGCGAGCGGCAGCGCGCACACGAACGCGCCGATCAGGCGCGCGAGGATCGCGGCGGCGAGCAGCGCGATCCACAGCGTCGGGATATGCGTGCTGAGCTGTGCGCCTGCGAGCAGCAGGATCGGCAAGCGCACCGGATGCTCGGTGCGGCTGAGCATCTCGTGGATCTCGATCCGCTTGGTCGAGAGCAACGCGATCGCGAGCCCGAGCGCGAACATCGCGGCGAGCGGTGAGAGCCCAAAGCGAAACGCGATCCCGATGCCGAGCAGCGCGGCGCCAAACAACACACCCCAGCTGCGCGCACCGCCGGCTTCGAGCCAGAGCAGCGCCGCGCACATCGTCGCGAGCACCACGCCTAAGCCGAGCGTCGCGAGCGCCAAACCCCAAAACGGCAGCGCGAGCGCGGTCGGCGGCGCGGCCAGCGCAAACGGCACCGCGGTCCCGAGCAGCGGTACGATCGCGCTGCCTTCAGAAACGCCGGTCACGAAGCTCGCGAGCGGACCCTTTGCGTCGTAACGCTCGACGACCCAGGTCACCGCGTGGCGCGTCAGCTCGCACGAGACCAGGCCCGCGCCGATCGCGACGATCCAGAGATCGTTCGAGCTGAGCGCGGCATGGGGATCGCTGAGCAGCGCTTGCGACTGCGTCCGCGCGAACACCCGCTGCAACAGCCGCGGCACGCCGAACGCGACGCCATACACGGCCGCGGTGACCACCGCCGCGGAGATCGCGCTGAACGCGATGCCGAACCACAGCGCGCGACCATCCGGACGCTCGGTGCGCGGGCGACCAAAGCGCGTGCCGAGCGCGAGTGGCAACCAACCGATCGCCACCGCTGCGACCGGCTCGAACGCGGTCAGCACGTTGCGATCGACGACGGCGAGCATCTGCGGTCCGAGCGCGACTCCGAGCAACATCCACTCCGCGCCCGACGGCAAGCCCACGCCGCGCAGCGCGCGACCCTGCATGAGCATGCTGCCCACGTACGCGATCGCGAGCACGGCCAAGAGCAACGTCATGAGACGCGCGCGCTCCGGGCCGCCCGCCCAGCCTCCGCAAGCCCGAGCGCAATGCCCTTTTCGGTGAGCGCGGCGAGCAACGCGATCCGCACGTCGCTTTCGCTGCGATCAGCGAGCGGGGTGAGCGCGATGCGATACAACGCGCCGCCTGCGTACGCATCGAGCAGCTGAACGCGCAGCTGTTCGCCGACGCGGCTGGCCGCGATCGTCAGCGTCTCGATCGCTTCCGCGGGCACGGTGCCCGCCGCAAGCCAGAGCTCGACGATCGCGCGCGGCTTGCGGCCGTGCACGCGCATCGGCGTAACCAAGCTCAAAAGGTGCGGGATGCGCAGCTCCGCGCCGTCGTCGTCGACCAGCCGCACTTCGAGCAGCGTCACCTCGCGCACGCGCGCGCTGAAGCCGGCGAGCTCGACGTGATCGCCTTTGTTGAACCTCCGCCCGAACACCAGCCGCGCGCCGAGCAAGGCGGTCGCAAGCAGCGGCGTCGAAGCGAGCCCGAGCGCGAGCAACGCAACGCCGCCGGTCCGCGCGAGCGCGCCTTCCGCATCGCCGGTCACGAGGGGGCCGGCGATCACCAGCGCGGCGAGCACGATGCCCATCGAGACGAGCGCACCGGTCGGCCCCGCGAGATCGCGTGGCAAGCCGTCGATCTTGGTCGCGCCCGACGACACGCTGGCAAAGAACAAGCGCGTGAAGCGCACCAGCACGTAGACCGCGGCGCCAAAGGCGAGCACGACGAGAGCGATCGGCAGCGTCGCGGCAAAGCGGATCGCCAGCTCGCTGAGCGGCTTGAGGGCGAAGCTCGTCAGCCGCTCGGTCAGCGGACGCGTGGCGTCGAAGCGCGAGAGCGAAACGACCAGCCACACGTAAACGATGCTGATCTGCGCCGCATAGCGGCCGATCGCGATCAGTGCGAGCAACCCCGAGCGCAGGGCTTTGGGCCCGACGACCTCGAACGACTGCAGCTCGATGCCCGGGACGCGCTCCGGGTGCTCGACCAAATAGGTATAAGAGCGGTGCGCGACCTCGCCGGCTTTGCGCAGGCCGTAGAGCGCGATCAGCGCCCAGAACACCACGAACGATATCGAGAAGACGGTGTCGGCGATCGCGCTGCGCTCGCGCTCGTCTTTGATCACCTGGCGCAGCTTGCTGGCCGTGCTGGCCGCGTAGGCGTCGAGCTCCGAGCTGCCGGCATCGTCGGGACCGAGCGTGAGCAGCACGCTCTTGCCAGCCCACACCACCGCGAGCTCCCCTGCGCGCTCGACGCGCAGCTCGGGCTCCGCGCTCGACGCGATCGCAGCGCTGATCGCCTGGCTCGCGTTCTGCGCGCGCTCGGCCGGCGCCTTGCCCAGGAGTGGATGCTCGACGGTCAGCACGACCTGGTCGTGCACCTTGATCGGGGCGCTGCTTTTTTTCTTGGCCTTGGCGGCCTTCGCATCCGGCGTCGACTGCGGCGGCGCGTCGGCCGGGCTCGCGATCGGTTCGGCGAGCGCTGAGCCCGCGAGCACGCAGGCGCTGACCAGCGCGCCGATCGCGAGCCAGCGACGAGTCAGATGAAGCCAGCGTTGGCGGCCGAGAACGAGGCCTGAGACGTCACCCAGCACGCGCATCGCGGTACTTTCGACGCTGCGCGCGCATCGTGCAACCCCTTGAAATGAGAACCTTTCACCCGATCGCGACAGCCGGTACCACTCACCGTCGATGCGGATGCTGAAAGCTGGACGGAGCGCGCGTGGGATCAAACTCGCTCTCGCGGCAGTGGTCGCCGTCGTGGTCCCGGTGGCGTGCGGTGCGAGCGGCGCGCTCGCGCAGGACACGGATCACAGTGGCTACACCGGCGACTTCGGTCTGGGCCTGGTGATCGGCGACCCGACCGGTCTGAGCGCCAAGTACTTCCTGGCCGAGGACCAAGCGATCGACTTCGCGCTCGGCTTGGGCTTCATCGATGACGACGGCGTGCTGATGCACGCCGACTACCTCGTGCATTTCGATCTGAAGCGCTGGGAGAGCGCCGGGCTCGACCTGTATCTCGGCGTCGGGCCGAAGGTGGCGCTGCACGAGCATGGCGATGACGACCTGCACGTGGGGCTCGGCCTGCGCGCGCCGTTCGGGCTCGACATGCGGTTTCTCGAAGCGCCGTTCGACGTGTTCGTGGAGATCGCGGCCGGCTTGTGGATCATCGAGGACGTCGACGTGTATCTCGATGCCGCGATCGGCGCGCGCTTCTGGTTTTGAAGCGATGGACAACGCTAGACTCCGCGCGTGATTACGATTCTTTACTCAGAAGCTGGTCGCACTGAGCAACGCACCGCGATTGATCCCGCGTGGCTGTTGCCGGAGAGCCCGGGCGTGCTGTGGGTCGACCTCGCGGATCCCACGCTCGAAGAAGGGCTCTTGCTCGCGCAAGTCTTTCACTTTCACGAGCTCGCGATCGAAGACGCGCTTGCCGCGCAGCATCACCCGAAGATCGAAGCGTACGAGACCTACGTGTACATGATCCTGCATGGCATCGACTTCAACGCGTCGCGCCACCAGTTCGCGACCCACGACACTGACTTTTTCATCGGCGCGAACTACCTGGTCACCGTTCACGGCGGCAAGACGCGATCGATCCCGCACGTGCTCAGCCTCTGCGACAAAACCGGTCACATCATGCGCGAGGGCCCGATTGCGGTCATGCATCGGATCGTCGAGACGATGGTCGGCCACTATCGACCGGAAGTAGAAAAGCTCGCCGAGCACCTCGACCGCATCGAACGCAAGGTGTTCCAGCGCCCCGACCCCGAGCACATGCGCGTCATTCTCTCGCTCAAGCGCGACGTCGCATCGCTGCGCCGCGTCGTGCAACCGCAGCGCGATGTCGTGAGCCGGCTCGCGCGGCGCGAGCTGCCGCTGGTGAACGAGCAGATGGGGTATCGGTTTCGCGATGTCTACGACAGCCTGGTGCGGCTCTCGGAAGAATCGGTGTACTTCCAAGATCGCATCACCGGCCTGCTCGATGCGCATCTCTCGAGCCTTTCGAACCGCCTCAACGGCGTGATGAAGGTGCTCACGCTGATCGCGACGATCTTCATGCCGATGACCGTGCTCACCGGCCTCTTCGGCATGAACATGCCGCTGCCCCAGCTCCCCGGTGGCGACGACGTCCAGTTCTACTGGGTGCTCGGCATGCTCGCGGCGGTGACTGGCGGGATGTACGCCTTCTACCGCTCCAGCAAATGGCTGTGAGCCATACATGACTATGCGGACTGCAAGAATGCTCAAAACCGCAAGCGGAAGCTTCTGCAGCCATCGCGTCGGCCTTGGCGCGCGACGCCCGTAACGCGGTAGTTCTGGCCTGTGCTTGAACTCGCCCGTGCCC
>JAYUYY010000561.1:0-4972 GCA_043752225.1 Sandaracinaceae bacterium
CGAAGCGGCGGCGCAACAAGCCGAGCCCGCGTACTTGTTTCTGCGCGAGCTGCGCGCGGGCAGCTCGGTCGGTCGCGTGATCGATCCGGTCTTCGACAAGCGCGGCTGTCGCACCGCCGTGCATCAGCTGCTCGACACCACCTGGCCCGTGCGCGAGCCCGCTTCGTACACGGCGCTCAAGCAGCGCTTGGGTGGCGACCGACCACGCATTCTGCTTTCCTCTGTGACGACCCACGGCGCGCTCGATCACGTGGCGCGCGCACGCGCAGAGCTGATGCCGACGTTCGTCCTGCATGCAGCGCGCGACGGGGCCGGGCTCGCACCGCTCGGCAGCTTGGCCGTCGCCTTGCGTCGCGTTTGGAATGTGATTCGCGCGTTCGAGCTACCAGCGCCCGCGCGCGAAGTGATCGAGCGCATCCACTCAGGCGCGGGCGTGGGTCGCACCGAAGCGTGCGCTGCGCTCGGCGTCCTGCTGCGCGCGGTGACCACCAGCGTCGCGACTCCGTGGCTCGTGCTCGAGCGCGCGCGCGAGCTGGACGCACCGTCGCTGCTGGTGCTCGGCGACTTGTTCGCGGACACGGGCACGCGTTGCGTCCTGATCGCGACGGCCGAAGAAGGCGCGCAGGCACCCGCCGCGCTGGTGCGAATGACTGCGCTCGAGACGATTGGCGTAGACCCGCTGGACGAAGCCGATCGCACGCGAGCCGCTGCGAGCATGCTGTCGCTGCTCAGCGCGGACGCGCTGGTCCAACGCGTGGCCGAGCTGGGCGGCGACTCTGTGCTCGCGATCCGCGAAGCCGCGCGCGCGCTGGTTTCGAACGGTGATGTCGTGCACGACGGAACGCGCTTTCGCTTTCGCACCGCCGATCGACACGGCGCCGGAGCGGTCGCGATCGAAGAGCTCGTGCTCGCCCGCGTGAGCGGTCTGCCGAATGTCGCGCATCGCGTGCTCGAGGCGGTGTGCATCGCGCCGATCGCCTCCGAGCGAGCGTTCACCAACGAGATCGCGGAGCTCGACGGCTTACCACCCGAAGCGGTGCTCGCGGGCTTCGATCAGCTCACGACCGAGGGCTTCGTGAACGAGAGCGGAGGCCTGGGTCCGCTCGAGACCACGGTGCGCTTTGCGGTGCGAGCCGCAATGCCGCCCGCGCGCGCGGCCGAGCTGCATCGCTTCGTGGCGCGCGTGTTGCGCAACCAACACGGCGTGAACGCGTCCAGCACGCGCGACGCCAATGGACGCGAAAGCAGCACACAAGAAGCCAGCACACGCGAAGCCAGCACACCCGCGCGCGAGCCGCGCTTCATCGACGCGGACATCGCGCATCACCTCGCCGAAGGCGGCAACGAAACCGCAGCTGCGCGCTCGCTGCTCGAAGGCGCGAGCGCCGCGCGCGCCAATGGCTTCGATCGCGTCGCGGTTCGCCTCGCCGCGCTCGCGCTCAAGCTCGACAGCTCGACGGACATGCGAAAGCGCGCTGCGAAGCTCGCGCAATCCGTAGGAACGCGCGCCGAGACCGATACGCTTCACGACACCGCGCCGAGTGAGGAGAGCGACAAGCCGAGCCCGCATCCTGCGGCGCCCGCAGTGAAGGAAGCGTTGCGCGCGATCCTCGCCTGCGATGCCGACGCCGCCGAAGGAGCGCTCGATACCGCCGTCACCATGGGTCTCGGACGCGCGGCCGCCGGGCGCTTGTCCGCGATCGCACAGCTCGCCAAAGGCGATATCCCGGAAGCGGTGCGCGTGCTGAAACGCTCGCGCGCGAGCGGCAATGGCAACGCCGGCGCGAGCAGCATCAAGCAAGCGCTCACGGCTGCATTGATCTTGCTCGAAGCAGGCCACGCGCTCGATGCGACGCGCTCGGCGCTCGAAGCGCTCGCGCTCTCGCGCCGCGCAGGCGAAGACCGAGGCGAGCACGCCTCGCTCTTCGTGCTCAGCGGCTGCTATCGCCTGCTCGGCCGGTTCGCCGACGCCGATCGGATCGACGTCCGGGCGCTCGCGTAGACGTACCGCTGGCGCGGCGGGTTGCCGTCGAGCGGGCCACGGTGCTAGGAGCGTGCGCGTTTTCCCGATCCGCCTTCCGCAGGGAGAGACTCCGCCATGGCCATCAAGACAAACACCGGCAACTTCTTCGAAGACTTCGAGCGCGGCGCAGTGCTCACGCACGCCGTGCCGCGCACGATCACCGAAGGCGATTGCGCGCTGTACATCGGCCTCACGGGCGACCGCTACGCGCTGCACAGCTCGGCCGAGTTCGCGCGCTCGCTCGGCTACGCGCGCGAGACCGTGAACGACTTGCTGGTCTTCCACATGGTCTTCGGCAAGACGGTCAACGACGTCTCGCTCAACGCGGTTGCGAACCTCGGCTACGCGGGGCTGCGATTTCTCACGCCGGTGTATCCGGGCGACACCGTTCGCTCCGTTTCGCAGGTGCTCGGCAAGAAGGAAAACAAGAGCGGCGACTGCGGCATCGTCTGGGTGAAGACGACCGGCACCAACCAGCGCGGCGAGACCGTGCTCGAGTTCATCCGCTGGGTGATGGTGAACAAGCGCGACGCGAGCACACCCACCAACGCCAACGACAAGCCGGAAACTCCCGCGCTCGTGCAGCCGAGCGATCTCGTCGTCCCAAAGAGCCTCGACCTCACGCGCTACGAGAGCTGGCCGTGCGGTGGACGCGCGGTCTGGGAAGACTACGAGCAGGGCGAGCGCATCGATCATGTCGATGGCATGACGATCGAAGAGTCCGAGCACGCGATCGCGACGCGCCTCTATCAGAACACCGCGAAGGTCCACTTCGACGGACACGCGGCAAAGTCGACCCGCTTCGGCAAGCGCCTGATCTACGGCGGACACATCATCAGCCTGACGCGCGCGCTCTCGTACAACGGGCTAGAGAACGCGCTCGGCATGCTGGCGTGGAACGCCGGTGCGCACGCGAACCCGACCTTCGCGGGTGACACGCTCTACGCGTACACGACCGTGCTCGACAAAGCCGAGCTACCGGGCCGCAAGGACCTCGCCGCGCTGCGCGTGAGGCTGGTCGGCGTGAAGAACGCCGACCCGGTGAAAGACGCGATCCCGTTGCGCATCGAGAAGGACGGCAAGGAGAGCTACCACCCCAACGTGGTGCTCGACCTCGACTACTGGCTCCTGATGCCTCGCAAGCAATCGCGTCCGCTTTGACCACGAGAGCGGCTTACGTCCTCGGAAAAATCCTCACAATACGAAAGTATTGTTCCGGTTTTTCCTGCGGGCGCGCTCGCTCTCGCGGCCAAATCGAACACGAATCAATTACTTCTTGCCGCCGAGCGGATCGTCGAGCAACGAGTCGAGGAAGTCGCCGTCGAGCCCGGCTTTGGTGGGGGGAGCTTCTTCGGCGGCGACCGGTTCCTCGGCGGCCACGGCGGCAGGCGCAGCCTTGCCACCCTTAGTAGTAGGCGCCTTGGCTTGAGTCGACGCCGCTGCGGGAGCAGGCGGTGGCTCGACGCCAAGCACTGCAGCCTCGTCTGCCGTGCTCGGGCCACGCTGCGCGACATCGCCGACGGCGGTCGCCACGACCTTGGCTTTGCGCGCTTCCATGTCGCGCTTCTGGCGATCCAAGTATTCCTGGCGACGGCGCTGATACTCGGCGCGCGTATTGCTCGCCGCGACCGGTTGCGCCATCGGCGCGATGGCCCGGCGCTGCGGCTGCGTCGGACGCGCCTGCATCGGCTGTTGCGGACGCGGTGCCGGGGCGCCCTGCGCGCGATAGCCCGAGTCGTACTTGCCGAAGCGCGACGTGGTCGGCTGGGCCATCGGACGATTCATCGCCATCGGTTGCTGCGCCGACATCGGCGCGGCCGCGAACGTCGGTTGTCCGCCGGCGAGGCGGCTGGCTTCTTCGGCGGGTATGCGGCCCGCTGCGGCGACGAGCGCTTCGCATTGACGACCGGTGACCGCAAAATCCTGCTGGCATTGCGCGAGGCCGCCGGGCCGCGGCGCGAACAAATGTTCGAGCGCCCACTCGTTCAAACCCGCGTAAAGCCGCAGGCGAATCTTCGCGGCGGCCATCGGATCCTTCGTGACCGGCACTTTGTAGAGCGCGCGACTCACGGCCATTCGCAAAGGATCCTGCGCGTTGGTCATATCCGCGGCGCGCCGCATGCGCTTCGAAATGCCATCGGCGAGCGACTCGGACTCTCCGCGTCGAAGCTGGCCATGCTTGGTCAGCCGACGAACGACGGTCTCCTCTTCGGCGGACGCGCTGGATGCGGCAATCAACAAGGCGATTGCAGCGACTGAAAATCGGGACCCACGACCCATTTGATCGGCTCCTCGCAGGCGCGGTACGCGCCCCTTACGTCCCCAACCGGCGCCAACACAACCAGTCGGCACCCGGTATCCGGGATGTATACATTACGTACAGTCCTTACGCACCGGGTTCAAGGCACACCCGTGTGCGCATATTTTTAAACAACAATCTCGAACACTTACGAACGTGAAACCGGCCTTGAACGAGGCGACGGCCCGGTGCTGAGCTCGATTCAGCGCCCGCGCAGCTTTGCCAGCAGCGCGGCGCCGAGGTCGCCGACGATGCCGATCGACGGCTTTCCCTGGGCGAGCCCCTCGAGGATGCGCGCGCGAACCAGCTCGGTCCCACCGAGCTCGTCGAGCCCGTGCTCACCGTAGCGACGCGCGAACAGCGCGAGCGACCACGCGGCTGCGCCCTGTCGCCTGCGCTCGGCGAGCGTCTCGGTCGTAAACGAGGTGCGGTGTTGGTCGAGCGCATCGGCGAGCTCATCGATGCCGACTCGATCGCGCGCGCTCGTGACCAGCACCGGCACGCGCCATTCGTCGTCGCCCAAGCGCATGCCGGCGCGGCGCAGCGATGCGAGCGCACCGCGCAGGTCGCCCGCGGCGCGTTCCGCGAGCAGCTTGTGATCGCCCTTGTTCACGACGATCACGTCCGGGATCTCCATGATGCCGGCCTTG